>WLGC01000047.1 GCA_009703465.1 Actinomycetota bacterium
ATTAGCAAGCCGCCGCGCTCGTCCACGAAGGCGATGTAAAAATCAGTTGGCAGACTTGGTAGTTGCAATTGACGTTTGGCAAGTTTTTCCTCGAGCACAGCCGGGTCTTCGCGACTTAGGGTAGCTGCGGTTGAGGTCAGCAATGTATCGACATTTGCCTGAAGGTACGTTCTAAGCAGCGAAATGGTGCCCAGACTGGAAACCAGAATCAAAGCACCGATAATTGCCACCGATAGCGCAGTTAGCTTGGTGCGCAGCGAGATACGCTGCCAGGCACTGCCAAGCTTTGAGTTCACTTACTCACCGATCAATCAGGCGTTTTTTACAGACTTATACATGTATCCAACACCACGTTTGGTTTGGATTAGTGGTTCGCTGGTTAGTGGGTCTAATTTTTTGCGCAGGTAGGAAACGTAAGATTCGACGATTCCCATCTCACCATTGAAATCGTATTCCCAAACATGATCAAGAATCTGCGCCTTAGTGAGCACGCGGTTTGGATTTGAAATCAAGAATCTCAAAAGCTTGTATTCGGTAGGGCTTAGATCAACCAACTTGCCGTTTACATAAACATCGTGAGCGTCCTGATTAATCTTGATTTCGCCAGCTTCTAGAACTGATTCTTCAACCTGGGCGGCTTTAGTTCTTCGAAGAATCGCATTGATGCGGGCAACAATTTCATCGAGGCTAAAAGGCTTTGTCATGTAGTCATCGCCACCCACTGTGAGCCCGGTGACCTTGTCCTCGGTTTCGTCTCTGGCGGTTAGGAAAAGAATCGGGCAGTTGATACCCATCGAGCGCAGCTTCTTAGTCACGCTGAAACCATTCATATCCGGCAGCATTACATCCAGCAGGATGATGTCGGGGTTGCCCTTTTCTGCCGCGTTGACCGCCTCGGTGCCATTAGCTACCGCGTGCACGCTAAAGCCGGCAAATCTCAAACTGGTGGATAGTAGGTCTCGGATATTCGGCTCGTCATCGACGATGAGTACTTTTACGTTTTCCATACCTTCAGTTTCCTTGAGTTACCTGTGAACTTACTGTATGGGTCTTGAGTGTCCGCTGTTAGAGCTTGGAGAGCTTATCGCCAATTAGAGCGAGTGAGCGTCGACTATCTCGTAGCTGTAGCCCTGTTCGGCCAAGAAGCGCTGCCTATTCTGCGCAAAATCTTGATCCACGGTGTCTCGTGAGGTCAGCGTGTAGAAGCTCGCGGTTCGACCATCGCTTTTTGGCCGCAGCAACCTGCCTAGGCGCTGAGCCTCTTCTTGCCTTGATCCATACGAGCCTGAGATTTGAATTGCAACGGAGGCCTCAGGCAAATCAACTGAAAAGTTTGCCACCTTTGAAACCACCAGGGTGTTCAATCGACCGCTTCTAAATTCTTCAAATAGCCGCTCTCGTTCATCAACCGGAGTATCGCCAGTGATTTCAGGAACATCCAGAGCGGCTGAAACTTCGTGGATCTGCGAAAGATACTGACCGATTACCAAGGTTGGTTCACCGAGGTGCTTGGCGATTAACTTCTTGATTACTGGAATGCGGGTAGCAGAGGTGGCTGCGATTCGATATCTATCCTCTTGACTAGAAACGGCATAGTTCATCCGCTCCTCATCAGGCAGGTCAATTCGAACCTCAAAACATGCCGCCGGAGCGATGTAGCCCTGAGACTCAATTTCTTTCCAGGGAGCATCAAATCGCTTCGGACCAATGAGTGAAAAGACATCTCCTTCTTTTCCGTCCTCGCGAACCAGGGTTGCGGTAAGTCCAAGACGTCTACGCGCTTGCAGATCTGCGGTCATCTTGAAAATCGGCGCCGGTAGAAGATGCACTTCATCGTAAACAATCAAACCCCAGTCATTTGCGTTCAGGAGTGAAAGGTGAGCGTATTCACCTTTTCGCTTGGTGGTCAAAATTTGATAGGTAGCGATGGTCACTGGTTTTACTTCTTTCAGTGAGCCAGAGTACTCACCAATTTCTTCCTCAGTGAGAGTGGTTCGCTTAAGCAGCTCTGCTTTCCACTGTCTTGCCGAGACGGTGTTGGTTACCAAAATCAAAGTGTTTGTTTTTGCCGTTGACATGGCAGCTGCGCCGACGATTGTTTTTCCAGCACCGCAGGGGAGCACGACCACTCCCGAGCCACCTTCCCAGAATTTTTCTACTGCTTTGATTTGGTAGTCACGAATCTTCCAGTCAGCACCGGAAAGGGCTATCTCGTGTGGAGTGCCTTCAGTGAATCCGGCGAAATCCTCGGCCGGCCAACCAAGCTTGAGCAGCTCTTGCTTTACCTGCCCGCGGGCCCAAGGCCGAATCCGAAATGCTTCAGTGCTTATTTCACCATCTAGCAAATCGGCAATCTTTCGATGCCTGCTGGTTTCCAAAAGGATTGCTCGCTCGGTTGAATAAAGCTCTAGTTCACCATCGTCACTCTTTCGAATGGAGAGCCGGCCGTAGCGATTCATGGTTTCAGCAATCTCAGAGCGCACTCCAGCAGGAACAGCAAACTTGGCGTAGCGATCTAGAACGTTCAAAACAAAATCAGAGTCGTGACCGGCAGCGCGCGCGTTCCACAACCCAAGCTTGGTAATTCGGTAGGTGTGGATGTGTTCTGGCGCTCGCTCTAGTTCGGCAAAAATTGCTAGGTCGTGGCGAGCATCTTTGGCTTGGGGGTGATCGACCTCAAGCAAAGCGGTCTTATCGCTTTGAACAATAAGGGGTCCGCTAGTCATCCTTCAAGCCTAACCCTTGAGCCTAGCCAAGGGTCACGCGAATAATGCTAGATAACGGCAGGGTTCTTTCGATATCTGCCTTCTTATCCTTGGCACGCAGGCGCCCGTTGGCTAAACCGATTGGCTCAAGCAGAAAATCGATTTCTTTGTCTGAGGACAGCACCGTAAAGGTAGCGGTGGTTTTGTTCTTTATAGCCAGTTGAATTTGCCGCTGCAGATCATCATCGTTTGGTGAACTACCAAGCACTTCATCCTGGGCCCTGAGTCTTTTGATGTCATTAATCACAGAACTCTGCTGCTCTAAAGATGATTTAGGTTGGGCAACGCTCATCGGTGAGATTACTTTTCCCTTTGAATCCACTCGAACTGCCACAAATCCTAGTTCGCGAAGCGCAAAGTAAATAACCTCAGGCTCAAACCTTGAGGCCAGCTGACCTTCCTCGAGCTGAACAAGGGCAAAGGGTTTTAGTTTTATCTCATTGAGGATTTCAGCAAGCAGCACCCGATCTTCAGATTTGATGATGCTGCGCTCATCGACTCCCTCGGCAAAAACCTGCAGCCTGCCAAAGCGAGCCTCAGACTCATTGAGCAGATATTCAATTGGCTGCGGCAAATCTTTCTCGGCAAGATCTACTAGCAGGCGTCTAATTTCTGGCACCTTAAGTCCGGTCTCAAGTCCGTGACTAATACTCAAAGCCGAAAGGCGATAGGTGGATGCCAAACCAATTTGTTCGGTGTCAGCAAAGCGGCGAATGAAAATCTCATCTTCGGTTGGCAGCGGCCCAGGGGCAATCAAAGTTAGATCAGCTTGGCAAATCAACTTTCTGGCCGGAGCAGGTAGAAATGAAACGGCCTCTTTGCTAGCCGCGTCAAATTTTTGATTGAGCACCAGATTGCCCCAACTACAAAGCCAGCCAGCCGAAGAAATTCCGATCAGTTCAGCCTGTTGAGCCAATCTAGAAATCTTGGAACTCACCGAGCTATCAGCAAAAGGGTAGTTCAACTTCAATTGCTGTTCTAGGGAGACAATCCCCGGCAAGGATTTAACTGAGTCACTGAGTTCGCTGGCTGAGGAATCACCAAGAATCTCGCGCCAGGTTTTTACGAGGTGCTTATAACGCTGAACTGGGGTCCAACTTAGCCAACTCTCTGAGTCGGAACTTAGTTGCCAGCGTTGCCCCTGCAAAGTTATTAGATTTGCTAAATTTGCCAGCTCGTAAATTTGCTTAGCAAAATCAGTGGATTTTTTTAGATGGGTAGCCAGCCGACGTAGATCCGGTAGCCCAACATTTTTTCTACCAACTTCTCGAACAAATCGATGCTCTAGGTCAAAGATTAGTTCGGTGATTGCCTGCATGGTTTCAAAAACTTCCACTCCCGCATCACGATCTATATCGTTTTGCGGGGGCGAAGCAATTTCTTCAAGAGTGGTAATTGTTAGTGTGCTCAAGCTCACAGCAGATTTTTTGCTGAATTCAGCAAATGCCTCGAGCGTTGATGGAAAAACAGCGAACTCAGGGCTTGGAGAAGTCAACATCTGATCAGCCAGGTGGGAAGCTATTTTTGGATTTGGTTTAACTCCGGCGCAAAGACCACGCAGTTCTTTTGCTTGCCCCAGCGGAAGGCCAGATATTGCTGCCGAGACCGAAGTTGGTTTCGTCAAAGCTTCAGCGAGGTCAAAGAAATCAACCAATTGGCTGGATGAAATCATTCTTTCAATGATTAGTTTTTGAAGCTTTTCGTCACTCATGCCTCGTAATGCGGCAGCTACTTTTAGCAACTCGCTCATTTTGACCTGAGTAATCTTCGCAAGATTTACTTGCCGGCGCGGTTTTCTTTTGAGCGCCTACGAATATTTGCAATCAACAGCGCAATAATCGCTGCTGCACCGGCCACAAGACCAAGCTGCGGGTAGAAGACAAGAAAAGCTGGCAAGCGCTGTTGCCCTAGGGCCGGAGTTGAACTTCCGGTGGCGGCAATTATCAGAGTTGCCATCATGGCGATCACCGATGTTCCAATTAGGCCAGCGGCCATGTACGCAAGAATATTTTCTAGCCTTGAACTTGGGCTGTTTGCTGGTGTTTTTGCGATCTTGGGCATCCTTAAAGGATACCTTGGCTATTGAGGGCCTCTCACGGGTAAAATAAGAACTTGGATTTATGAAAGAGGTCGCCATGCCCACCGGCAAAGTCAAATTCTTCGACGAAGAAAAAGGTTTTGGATTCATCGCATCTGACGAGGGTGCTGAAGTCTTCCTACACATCAGCGCCTTGCCAGCTGGCACCACGGTAATCAAGCCTGGCAGTCGCGTTGAGTTCAGTGTTGTCGATGGCAAGCGCGGCGCTCAGGCAATGTCCCTGAAGGTACTTGAGGCTCCAATTAGCTTGGCAGCCAGAGGACGAAAGCCAGCTGACGAAATGGCAATTATTGTTGAGGACCTAATTCGCCTGCTCGATCACTTAGGTGGCGGACTAAAGCACGGCAAGTACCCAGAGTCTTCAAACGGTAAGAAAATAGCTAGCCTGCTTCGCAAACTAGCTGAAGAACTTGATGCCTAAATCTCCCGCACTAGAGCAGAAAAATCTGGCCAAATCGGCACTGGTTGAGAATGCCGGAGTTAAAAATGTCGGCAATTTTATTGGTGTGACAGAAATTGACAAAGGCCTAGCAACTTTTCTTTTTGAGAATAACCAAAAAGGCTATGTTGGCTGGCGCTGGTCGGTCACTATTTTTCAAGATAAAAAGAATCAGCCAGCCACAGTTTCTGAGATTGTGCTACTACCGGGGGATGACTCTCTGGTTGCCCCGGATTGGGTTCCTTGGTCAGAGCGATTATCAGATTACAAAGCCCTGCAAATGGAGCTAGAAAAGCAGGCGGCGCTAGATGCCCTTGATGATGAGTCAGAAGATGACGCAGAGGATGAATCGGCCGAAGAATCAACTAATGAATCAGTCGATGAATCTGAGGAACTAGCGGTTTCTGACCTTGAAGAAGGCGAAGATGCCAAGGATGATGCCGAAGATACAGGTCGCAAGCCACCAAGATTTTTGCGCCGCCGCAAGGGCCTCAAGATTAAGAAGGCACGCGGCCAGGGCAAGAACCCAAAGGACTAAGCCAACCAGCACCGCAGCTCTGGCGCTTGCCTTAATCGGTGCCGGGTCAGGCTTTCTTTCAGCATCTTTTATATAAAATCTCATTGCCCAAAGCCTATGACAGTGACTGAACTACGAAGTCGATTGACTTGGTGAGTTTGACTATGTCTTCTAAGTCGGTTGCTGCAAAAGTAGCCACGCGCAACTGGTTGCGGCCAAGCTTTCGATAGGAGTCAACATCCACCACACCGTTTTTTCTGAGCACCGAGGAAATGTCGGTTGCCAAAATCGAGTCATTGAAATCAATCGTGACAACAACTTGAGAACGGTGATCTGGGTTCGAAACAAAAGGACTAGCAAATTCAGACTGCTCTGCCCAGTCATACAAAAAGTCCGAGGCGGCTTTGGTCTGACTGTCAGCCCAAGCTAGACCGCCCTGTTGATTTATCCAGTCGATTTGTTCGGCTAGGAAAAATAGCGTGGCTATCGCTGGAGTGTTTAGGGTCTGATTCAACCTTGAGTTATCAATGGCAGTTTTTACACTTAGAAATTCTGGAATGTAGCGACCGCTTGCCGCGATCCGTTCAGTGCGCTCGATGGCAGCCGGAGACATCAGCGCAAGCCAGAGACCCCCGTCTGAGGCGAAGTTTTTTTGTGGTGCAAAATAATAGACATCTGTTTCGGTTGCATCAAAATCTATTCCACCGGCCGCTGAGGTCGCATCGGTAAACATCAAAGCGCCGGCATCGGCACCAGC
>WLGC01000048.1 GCA_009703465.1 Actinomycetota bacterium
ATCGGCTGCTCTAAAGCGCAGGGCAAAGGTTAGTGACTTTTGACCTTCAGGAACATTTGCACCTCGATAGTCATCGACCAGGGTCACCTTCTCAAGTAACTCACCGGCACCTTCACGAACTGCCTCAAGCAAGTCCCCTGCTGGAACATCTACTGCCACTACCAGTGAAAGATCTTGAGTCGCTGCTGGCATTATTTGAATTGAAGTTGCTTGAATAACCTCTGGTGCAGCAGATAGCAAAAGATCTAGGTCTAATTCAAATGCCGCAACACGTCGAGGAAGATCTTGAGCAGTAGCTAGCCTTGGGTCGAGCTCGCCGGCGTAGCCGATAACGACTTTCTTTCCAAGGTGTTGCACTGAAATTTCAGCGGAACGACCTGAGTGAAATCCAATCGGTGTTGCCTGCTGAACGCTAATTTCAAGACCGACCGATTTAGCAATAATCCTTGCCGCGTGGATGGCGTCAGAGTAATTTGCTTCAACCGATCTAAGTCCAACCTGCTGAGATAGACGATTACCGGTGAAGATTCCGGCAACGTGCTGAGGTTGCGGCGGAACAGTTTCACCAAGTGATTCAAGAGTTGCCTCACTCGGCTTTGAATTTCCAGCTGGAAGATCAGGATTTGCTGACACCTTGGTTTTTGGCAGGAACACTGAGCCAGCCTCAAAAATAGATAGATCGGTAAGTCCTCTGGATAAATTCCGCTTGGCAGCATCGATTAGTCCTGGCAACAGCCCGGCGCGCATCTCGCCGGCCTCGCCCTGCAGTGGGTTGGCTAGTTTCACGGTTTGGGTTTTTGGCGCATTGAAGAACTTGTTCTGCTCAGCCGAAACAAATGGATATGTAAGCACTTCAACATGGCCGGATCCGGCCAAGGCATTCATTACAGCGCGACGCTGTTTTTGAACAACGGTTAGACCGCGACCCGGAGGCGCAACCGGCAGACGACTTGGAATCTTGTCGTAACCACTTATGCGCGCAATCTCTTCAACTAAATCACTCTTGTGCACAAGGTCTGGACGCCAGCTCGGTGCAATCACCTGAAAACCGTCATCCACTCTGGCAACCACGCAGCCAATTTGATTCAAGATCGAAACAATCTCCTCTGCAGAATATTCGACACCAACTAAATCGCTAGCAAAAGTTGCTGGTAGCCAGATATTTTCTGGTTCAAGATGCTCGCTGTAATCGGCACCCAGTGTTCCAGCGGTGCCGCTAGCTTCTTTGACTAGAAGTTCAATTGCGCGAGCAGCTGCAAATTCTGAAACGCGCGAGTCCACTCCGCGCTCAAATCTCTTTGAAGCTTCAGAAGGCAATTTATGACGACGGGCTGAACGAGCAATTGATACTGGATCAAAGTTTGCCGCCTCAATTAACACGTTCACTGTGCTCTCTGAAACTTCGGTACGCGCTCCACCCATAACACCAGCAATGCCAATTGCACCAGCATCATCGGCAATTACTAAATCCTCTTGGTTGAGCTTTCGTTCCTGTCCATCGAGTGTGGTGATGGTTTCGCCGGCTTTTGCTCTGCGCACAGTAATTGCACCCTGCAGTTTGTCAGCGTCATAAGCGTGCAGTGGTTGACCTAACTCAAGCATCACGTAGTTTGTGATATCAACAATTAGTGAAATAGAACGCATGCCGGCAAGTTTCAACCTGGCTACCATCCAAGCCGGAGATGGCGTCTGGGTGTTTACGCCGGTAACTGACTGAAGAAAGAAACGATTGCAACCTTGGCGTCCGCGAATCGGAGCTGCATCTTCTACATTCAGTTTGAAACCGCTGGTTTGAACGGTTTTGATGGAACCAACCGGATCTGAGAATTTAGCGCCGGTGGCGTGGGAATACTCACGTGCAATTCCACGAATTGAAAAACAGTAGCCCCGGTCTGGGGTCACATTTACTTCTGCGGCTTGCTCGTTTAAGTGCAAAAGCTCAAGAGCGTCTGCGCCTACTTTTGGATCTAGTCCCAATTCGCTAAGCACGATAATTCCGGCGTGATCATCGCTTAGGTTTAGTTCCTTCGCAGAGGCAATCATTCCGTCGCTGGTGTGGCCGTAGGTACTTCTGGCTGAAATCTTGAAATCTCCTGGCAGCACTGCTCCCGGGAGTGAGACAACGACTTTGTCGCCGACTTTAAAGTTATGGGCTCCACAAACAATGCCGCGAACATCGGCGCCACCGTCGGCAGCCTTGGCTCCTGGTTGAGCAACCCTAATCTGGCACCAACGAATAGTTTTCCCGTTGGTTTGTGGTTCGTCTACGAACTCAAGTACTTCGCCTACTACAACTGGTCCTGAAACCTCAAAGGAGTGTGAGCCTTCTTCTTCTAGACCAATCTTCACTAGCTCAGCCATTACGGAATCAGGTGTGGAATTTTTTGGAAGCTCGACGAATTCCGCGAGCCAACTTAGTGGCACGCGCATTAGATTGACACTCCAAACTGCTCGCTGAATCTAACGTCAGACTCAACCATGTCGTGCATATCAGTCACACCGTTTCGGAACATCAAAGTTCTTTCGATTCCCATACCGAATGCAAAACCGGTGTAAACCTCTGGGTCAATGCCAGCAGCTTTCAAAACATTTGGGTTCACCATTCCGCAACCGCCCCACTCAACCCAGCGAGCACCACCTTTGGCGCCCGGGTGCCAAACATCAAGTTCGGCTGATGGTTCGGTGAACGGGAAGAAAGATGGACGCAGGCGAATCTTTGCATCTGGGCCAAACATAATTCTGGCAAAGTGTTCCAGCGTTCCGCGCAGGTCCGCCATAGTTAGACCTTTGTCTACCGCAAGACCTTCAACCTGATGAAAAACCGGTGTGTGGGTAGCGTCTAATTCGTCGGTGCGAAAAACTCGTCCAGGACAAAGCACATAGATAGGTACCTCGCGGGTGAGCATCGATCTAACTTGCACCGGAGATGTATGAGTTCTTAGAACTAGGTGTGACTCAACAGGGTCAACAAAAAAAGTATCCTGCATAGCTCTGGCTGGGTGATCAACATCGAAGTTCAAGGCATCGAAGTTGAACCATTCGCTTTCTAGCTCTGGACCCTCTTCAATTTCCCAACCCATGCCAACAAAAACATCTGCGATTCTCTCTTGCAGAAGAGACAATGGGTGCCGAGCACCGATTCGAGAAGGCGAAGCGGCCGCACTTACATCTACTGCTTCAGCAAGCAACTTGGCGCTTTCCTCGACGGCGGCAAACTCTGCCTCTTTCGCTGAAAAGGCGGAGTTCAAAGTTTTTCTAGCTTCACCGATAAGCGCTCCGGCTGCGGCCTTGAACTCATTAGGAACCGATTTCATCTGGGCATTCAACTTAGCGATAGCTGATTGCTCACCCACGGTGTTAGATCTTGCAGATTTTAGAGAGGCCAGATCGGTAGCAGCAGAAATTAGAGCCAGAGCCTCAGAAACTGCGGCTTCTACCTCACGCTGAGAAATTGGATTCTGATCGGCCATAATGCTTGATTCTACCTTTTAAGGCTCTACTGAGCGGCTATTGAGAGTTCTGGGCGAAGGCCGAAGCGTATAAGCAGATACTGGCCGCAGTTGCAAGATTGAGTGATTCAGCAGCTCCATAGATAGGTACCGCTACCTCTTGATCAACTGCTCCAAGAGTCTTGTCCTCAAAGCCCCAAGCCTCATTTCCAAAAACCCAGACCGTTGGCTTTGCCAAGGTAGTAGCACTAATCGCTGGTAGCTCAGTTCCTGATCCGTTGGCTGCAAAAATTTGCAGCCCGGAATCCTTGAGGATCTTGATTGCGTGCTCTATGTCAACATCCACTGCAAAAGGAATGTGAAAAAGTGAGCCGGTGGTTGATCGCACTACTTTTGGGTTATAAACATCTACGCTGTTGGAACTAAAAATTATTGCGTCGGCACCAGCAGCATCAGCGGCACGAAGAACTGTTCCGGCGTTTCCAGGATCACGGATGTTGGCAAGAAGTGCCACCAACTTTGGTTTGCTGCCAACAATGTCCTCAAGGCTGACATCGATTTGCTGGCAAACTGCGACAACTCCCTGAGGTGTGCTGGTATCAGAAAGTGCTTTTAGAACTGCTTCGCTAACAAGTTGCACCTGCAGTCTGGAGCTTTCAGCCCGTTCAAAAAGATCTGGGTAGCGTTCAACCACTTCTTGGGTTGCAAACAATTCCACAATTAGCTTTGGGCGCTCGAGAGCTTCCTTTAGCCCCTGTGGTCCCTCAAGCAGAAAGAGCCCGGTCGATGACCGGGCGTCTTTCTTGGTGAGCTTGGCAACCCCCTTGACCTTCGCGGCCTTGGGATCGATGAGCATTTAGGCTACTTAACCTTTGGTGCCGAGGTGTCGGCAGGAAGTGCAGCTTTAGCGCTAGCTACCAGACTTGCAAAAGTCTTTGGGTCGTTAACGGCTAGGTCAGCCAAGATTCTGCGGTCTACTTCAATTCCAGCAAGACCCAAACCCTGAATAAAGCGGTTGTAGGTCATTCCGTTTGCACGTGAAGCAGCGTTGATGCGCTGAATCCAAAGTCGACGGAAGTCACCCTTGCGTGCACGACGGTCGTTGTACGCGTAAACCAGAGAGTGCAGCATCTGCTGCTTGGCCATGCGGTAGAGACGTGAACGCTGACCGCGGTAACCCTTAGCGCGCTCTAGTGCGGTACGACGCTTCTTGGCACCGTTTACCGCGTTTTTTACTCTTGCCATTTGATTCTCCTAAAAATTCACTGCTTGATGTTTTCACATCTTCAGAATGTACGGGTGGGGCTTATTTGCCTAGTAGGGTCTTGAGGGTCTTGTAGTCAGCCTTTGATACAACCTGGTCTACATTAAGACGACGCTTGCGACGGTTCGACATGTGCTCTTGGTTGTGGCGCATGTTGATCTGCTGCTTCATGATCTTGCCGCTACCGGTGAAGCGGAAACGCTTCTTGGCACCCGAGTGGGTCTTCTGCTTTGGCATTGCTCTCTCCTGTTTTTTACTCGGCAGCTACTGCTGCTGCCGACTCTTTTGGCTGATTTGAACTGACAGCAGCTTTCGCTGCTTTGTCAGCTGCTTTTTTGGCATCTGCCTTAGCATCTGCCTTGTTTCGAAGCGGACCGATAACCATCACCATGTTGCGTCCGTCAATCGAAGGATTCGATTCGACTACACCCAACTCAGCAACTTCTTCAGCTAACTTCTGAAGTAACTTGATGCCCATTTCTGGACGAGACTGCTCGCGACCGCGGAAAACCACAATCACTTTTACCTTGTCGCCGGCTTTTAGAAACTTAGAAATCTGACCGCGCTTTGTGCCGTAATCATGCTCATCAATTTTTAGTCCGAATCGTACGGTCTTCAAAATTGTGTTGACTTGATTCTTGCGAGCTTCACGAATTTTTTGAGCAGCTTCATATTTGAACTTGCCGAAATCCATTAGCTTTGCAACCGGTGGCTTTGAAGTTGGTGCTACCTCGACGAGGTCGAGATCCTGCTCCTGCGCCATGCGAAGAGCGTCTTCAATTTTTACAACGCCAATTTGCTCACCCAATGCACCGACGAGGCGAACCTCAGGTACACGAATGCGCTCATTGATACGGGGATCGCTGATATGTTTCTCCTAACTTGAGCGGACATAAACACGGCCACATTCCAGGACAAAGCCTGTTCAAGTGCAGAAACGTAAGTTTCAAAGCTTTACCCGGCCACCTAAAGATTCGGTGAACGCGGGTGGGAGATGAATCCACTTCTGACCGAGGCAAAACCTCGGAGCCATGGGTTAGCCTAGCAGGAACCAGGTAAAAGGAGAAGCCCAGTGGCTGATTTCAAGGACGTAGCCAACGAACTTCGCGACCTAGCTGATGTTCCGGCGGTTGAGGTAATTACAACAACCGCCGTACACCTCATGAGCGCGGCCGCTGTGCAGTGCGGTCTAGGCGAAGATGGCGCCAAGGGCGATCTAGACGAGGCCCGGAAGCTAATTACCGCTCTGGCAGGTCTAATTTCTGCCTCGGCCGGGGAAATTGGCGATCATCACGCAAGGCCTCTTCGCGATGGTTTACGCTCACTGCAACTGGCCTTTAGGGAGGCTTCGGCCATCCCCGATGCGCCCGGTGCTGGTCCTGGTGAGAAATTTACCGGTCCGGTCAACTAGTTAGATTCCGGCTTGACCTTCAGTGATATTGAGTCAACCGCCGAAACAATGACCTCCGACTGAGACCATTTTTCAATAACCCGCTGCAAGACATCCTCAAGTTGTGTTTTTGATAAACCACTTTTGGCCTCTAGTTGAATTTGAACCTCGGGACCTGCCAAGCGAGACTGCGGATCTGCGGTGCCAATAGTGATCTCAGTTATTTCTGATTCGTCTTCGACTGCTGATTTATAAGCGGTAATGACTTTCTCGTCTAGATAAGGCGCTTGCCAATCCAAGCTCTGCGCCAAGGCTGCAATAGCTGCGCGTCGAAAAGCAAACTCC
>WLGC01000049.1 GCA_009703465.1 Actinomycetota bacterium
AGTATTTGAATCTAACGCTCTGAGCTCATCTTGAATTGCCGAACTAGTCGCCGAAGCCATTGCACTGGTTGCGACCAGACTTGACCCGCACCCAACCAACATGAGCGCAATTGCATTTCTAGGTTTAGCCTTAGGAGCTCTACCCATTTTGATAAACGGCTGCTCGATAAATCGATAGCTCAAAAATGCCAGCAGAAGTGAAAGCGCAATAATCAGAATCTTTTGGATGGTCCCTAGCTCAGCAACCAAGGCAAGTGGCAAAAGTATGATCAGTGGCCAGTGCCAAAGATAAAGCGAGTATGAAACATCCCCTAGGAACTGAACAGGTTTAAGGCTAGTTATCCGTTCTAGCCAACCAGAACTGACTTGAGCGTAGATAACTAGCAGCGTTGCAATTGTTGGTATCAGCGCCCAAAAGCCTGGATAGTCAAAGCTTCCCTGAATGTAAAGGGATGAAAAAGCAATTCCGGCAAAGCCAGTTATTGCCAGGATGTTCTTCACCAAATTCGAACTAGGCGCCTTAAGCAGAGCTGCAGCAAGAAGTGCGCCAGCACCAAATTGCCAGGCTCTAACCTGAGTAAAAAAGTAGGAACTCACCGGCTCGGTAAAGCTAAGAACCACTGCGGTTATAAAACTTGCCAGCACTAACGTGCTCATCATTACTAAGAATGCAGTTCTGATCTTTGCTGGATTTTTCAAAAGAAGAATAATCGGCAACATCAGAAGCGGCAAAGCAAAGTAGAACTGCTCCTCTACCGACAGTGACCAAAAGTGCTGTGTTGGCGATGGGGAGTTGTCTGCCGCGAGGTAATCAACTGAACTAGCAGCAAGCAGCCAGTTCTCAAAGTAGGCGGCGCTGGCACCAACTTCAGCAATCCAAATCGGCCAGATTGAGCGCGGCGCAAATAAAACAATTCCAGCCAGGGTCACTATCAGAACAAGAATTGCTGCCGGAAGGAGCCTGCGAATTCTGCGAGCCCAGAATTTGATAACGCCAAAGCTTCCAGACTGAACCTCGCGTAAGAGGTGCTGAGTGATTAGAAATCCAGAAATTACAAAAAATACATCAACGCCAACAAATCCGCCCGGCAACCTATTTGGCCAGAGGTGGAAGATAACTACGATGACAACCGCGATTGCACGCAGGGCTTGAATATCTTTTCGTAGATCTTTTTTCAGAATGCTCAACAAATACCTTTTCCGCAGTCCCAAGATCTCAACCTGACCACCCTACCAAAGCTAGTTTTTGGAACCGCCTCTTGAAACCTCGGCGCGCTTGCCGTGGAACCAGCAAATCCAAATAACTGCTGAGAGATAACCGATTTGTGCGGTTGCAATTATGCGCTCGACAAGTCCAACGTTGGTAGCCTCAGGGTTAGTCCAGGTGCTCAAGAACCAAAGCGAGATTATGGTGAAACCAATGGTTGCCAAAATCGCACCGGCTGGCCTAAGCACCCATGGGTATTCCGCCTTCGTACGCATTGAAAAAAGCGGCCAAGCTGAGAACAGAACAAAAGATGCAATTGCAAATATTCGGTGCAAATCCGAGTAACCATCTTGACTTGGGGTGGTGAAGTAGGCAAAACCAAATGTTGCTAGCCCACCGAGGAAGATAACCACTCGGCCCGGCATGGCTAATGTTCGGGAATAAACCGCAGCCACCAAGCTCAGGATTCCACCTAAAACAAAGAAACTAGTCTGAATGCCTTGGACCGGTGAGTCATCTGCCGCCAGGTCACTGATGGTTTTTCTGATTGGGTCATAACCCTCCCAAAGAGCACCGGCAATTACCCAACCTAAAACCGACTGAACTGGACCGATGGTTGCTGCGATAATTGCTGGACGGGAAATTTTCTGCATAATCCATAGGTTAGACCACGAGAAGGAGTGTGACAAAGTGAGCACAGTAACTGACAAAATAATTCTGGTAGTTGGCGCCAATGGGGCTTTCGGTACTGAATTTTGTAGCCAACTGGCAGCCGGTGGCGCAAAAATATTAGGAACCGCAAGATCTGCAGAAACATCCTCAAGACTTAGTCCAACACTTGAAAAAGGTTTGATTCTAGATTTAGCAGACTCAGCATCAATTCAAACCTTGGCAAACTATTTATTGGCTGATACAGGTTCCATAGATGGAATTGTCCTTGCTTCCGGACTTGTAGCATTTGGATCCGTCGGAGAGACTCCGGTGTCGGTTGTAGAAAACCTAATGAAAGTTAATGCCACAGGGCAGATAGCTCTGGTCCAGCAACTGCTACCTAAACTTTTAGAATCAGCAGCTGCAGGCAAAGAACCGTTTATTGTTTCAATCAGTGGTGTCATTGCTGAAAGCCCAATGGCGGGTCTGTCTGCTTACTCAGCTAGCAAGACTGCGCTAAATGGATTTGCCACGGCAGCCACCAGAGAGCTCAAGAAAATTGGCGTGCGCTGGCTTGATGCAAGACCTGGTCACACTGAATCGGGATTAGCCACCAGAGCGGTATTTGGCACGGCACCAAATTTTGGCGCAGGGAAAACCGTTCCCGAGGTGGTTTCAAGAATCATCAGAGCCATACAGGAAGACGAAAAAGACCTACCCAGCTCTGAATTCTGATTTAGCTTCTTGAATAAGCGGCCAGCGCTTTGACCGCGCGCTGCAGGGAATCAGGATGACATCCAAAATTCAATCGCACATACTTTGTGTATTGGCTTCCTAGGTCTGTCCCTGGCTGAAATGCTACTTTCTGCTCCTCTAAAATTTGAGCAGCTGGGGTAGCACCGATGTTAAGTGAACCTAAATCTAGCCAGGCCAAGTAGCTTGCCTGAGGAATCCAGTATCGAACTTCGGGTGCTTGGGTGGCTAGCAGATCTCTTAACAAATCTCTTGATTTACGGTTTAGCTCAATAATTGAATCCAGCCAAGGCTGACCATCGGCAAAAGCTTCGGCCATTGCGATAGCACCAAGCAATCCGGATCTCCAATGCATGGCCGGTGGCATGGCATTCAATTTTTCATGAATGTTTGCGTCAGCGGTCACAATTATGGATGCTTTGAGCCCAGCGAGATTAAAGGATTTACTTGCCGCGGTAATGCATATACCTGTTTGCTGAGCCTGATCAGAAACGGAAAGGTAGGGAACAAAATTCTCACCAGCATAGGTGAGCGGTGCGTGAATCTCATCGCTGATTACTATCACGTTGTATTTGGCGGCTAACTCAGAAATGGTAATTAGCTCTTGTTTTGTATACACCTTGCCCAATGGATTATGCGGACTGCAGAGTAAATAGACCTTGGCTCCATCTCGAAAAGATTGCTCCAGAGCCTCTAAATCAAGTTCCCACTGCGGAAAAGCTTCAACAAGTGGAACATCAACCAAGTTAGCGCCGGCCTCTTTAATCCAGGAAAAAAAATTGTAGTAGACAGGTGAATTGATGACTACTTTGTCGCCGGACTTACAGATCACTCTTAAGATTTCAACAGCTGAGACACCGACATCCGTTGAAAGCCTCACCTGCTTTGTATCAACATTCCAACCCCATCGACTTTCAGCAAACTCGGAAAATCCCTGAGCAACCTCTGGAACCGGTCCGGTGTAACCAAGATCAGAATCTGCAACCATTTTGGCTAGACGAGTTCTTATATTTGGCGCTACGTCGTAATCCATTTCAGCTACGTGCATAGGCAATACATCCGCTGGAAAACGGCGCCATTTGGCACTGGTGCGCTGCCTAACCTGGGTGATATCGGTTAGATATTTATGTTCCATGACTTTATCTTGGCACTAGCAAAAGAGCTTTGGGGCATCCTATTGATTGGAAAGCGTGTCACCGCAACGATAAAAGCCAGTGACTAGGTTGTCGATTGCATCTTTGGTGTCGGCCTTCACATTACCTAGGGCGTAAACAGCAAAGGTCAGTGTGGCACCATCCTTGGCGTTAATGATTCCGGCCAGGGTATAGCCCTTCTTGATCCATCCGGTTTTAGCCAAAATCTTCCCGGCCGCATCGATGTTGTCGCCCTTGAATCTAGAGGCCAGTCCGCCTGATTCTGCCGACACTGGTAGTCCCTGAGCGATTGACTCAAGGCCTGATCCGGGCTTGTTGACCAACTGCATCAGTTTGGCAACAAACATCGGCGATACCGCGTTGAAATCACTCAATCCAGAGCCATCGCGGATATTCATTCCAGCGGTATTTAGACCTGTTGGTGCGAGGGATTTTTTAATTGCTGCATCAATTGATTTAAAAGATCCCTCATAGCCCAAATCAAGTGCAATTAATCTTGCCAAGGCTTCTGATTCGGTGTTGTCCGAAACCTGCAGCATGTGGTTGATCCATTTGCTTATCGGTTGGCTTGAAACGCTGGCGATTTGTGTTGCACCGGCTGGCATTGCCTCAGCAACAATAGTGGCACCGGCTGCATTTGCACCAAGGGCCGCTTTAAAATACTTGCCAGCGTTCATGACCGCGTTACTAGAACGAGTAGATTTTTCTGCAGCTGGATTTGCTCGATCGCCATCAACTTGCAAAGCGGTAACCTCTGACATGTAGCCTTCAGACATTTCACTTCGTTCCCAGCTCGGCTCCCACGTAGCTCCAGTAAACAAGGTGGAGTCAACAATAATTTTTGTTACTGGCGTAGCAGCTAGTTTTTTGTTCACATTAAGTGCAAGCGTGGCAAGTTTTGGCGCATCACGATATACAGATTGCTTACCGGCAACGGTTCTAGAAAGAGTTGGATCGCCGCCGCCAACTAAAATTATGGTTCCTGGATCAACTGCATCCTGATAGACCCGAGTTTCAACTCGATAATTTGGTCCAAGAGTAAGAATTGCTGCCGCAGCGGTCAGAGTTTTCATAACCGATGCTGTTGCTGCAGGAACGCTTGCATTTCTATCAAAAAGAACTACATCGGTATTGGCATTAAGTACTACTGCAGAAAGGTTCATGAGTCTTGCATCTTTAGCTAGCTCAGCAACAGAACAGGTCCTAGTGGATGTTGCTGTTGGGCTAGCCGAAGCACTGGCCGATGCAGTTGCCTGGGGCTGCCCGGTTGGATTAGGTGCGCTAAACCCACCGATACTAAATCCGCCAATTAGCAGTCCTAAGACAGTTAGTCCTATAACTGAACCTAGGCCTACCTCTTTTAGATAACCGGATCTGGGCTTGCTTTGAGACACGAAAAACTCCATTTGCTGTTGGTCTGTTTTTATCTGGCTAGAAACTCTACTTAAGCCTAACCTGCGCTGCTGTGAGAAGCCTGCTGGCTAAATTCCCAATCTGGAACCACAGGTGAAGAATCTTGTAGCCACCGTGTCAAGCGCTCCCCTGGTTGCACCGGACACCCTTTTGCCGTCAGCTGAGTGAGCAAAAATTGCGTAGGCCAATCTTGATCCATCTTGAGCATTGATAGTTCCAGCCAAGCTGTAAAGACCTGGAATGAATCCAGTCTTGCCTCGAACAAACTTGCGCGCGATTGCGTTTCTGCCGGTAAATCTACTCACCATTGATCCTGGTCCCACTCCTGCAACAGGAAGATAGCTCTCTAGTGGACTAAGTATTGGATCTCCGCTGGCTACTTTCACCATCAGATCGGTAATCATTTTTGCGGTTACTCTATTTGCCTGAGCTAAACCGGATGCATCTTTCATAACCAGCTTGCTGGAATCAATGTTCAAGTTCTGCAACATGTTTTTCACCATCGGTTCAATCGAATCAAAGGTTGGTTTTAGTCCAGCAGCGCGGGCAGCGTGGCGGGCAATAAATTCCGTCTCAGTGTTGTCGGAGATGCTGGTGGCGTGTGCCATCCAAGTTGTGATTGGTTGACTAGAAACAGAGGTGAGTTCAACAGCGCCTCTTGGAGTTTTGCCTTTTACTAAAACAGCAGAGCGCGCTAACCCCTTGAGTGATTGCTTAAACAGAGTTCCGGTTCTTAGCACCGGATCACGACTTCGTACCCCGCTATAAGCGGTGCTAGTTTGATCTCCGTTTGCCCTATCGCTATCAACCTGAAGAGCGGTTATGTGGGAAATGTAGCCGTTGGTGCGATCGCTAGCAAACCAGTGCGGACTATATGTTGGACCGCTAAAGAAACTTGAATCAAGAATTATTTTTGTTATCGGGACATCGCTGTTCCAGGTGTTGAATACTTGACTGGCCAAAGTTTCAAGCCGAGCAGGACGCGCATAAGTTGTATAGCTTGCCTTTGTCATATTGGACAAAGTGTGATCACCACCACCTTGAAGAACAATGGTGCCGGGTTCATTTGGCAAAGTAAGAATCCTTGTTCTTGCTGTATAGGTGGATGGCAGGTAGGTCAGACCGGCAGCAACACTAAGCACCTTCAGAACCGAGGCCGAGGGGGTGGCCTCATTTCCATTTAC
>WLGC01000005.1 GCA_009703465.1 Actinomycetota bacterium
AGGAGCTACATCCATAACATCAAAGCCAACGACATCAAGCTCTAAGGTTAGGCGCCTGATAATTCTGAGTAAGTCGATAGGTGCAAAACCGCCAGGCTCAGGAGTTCCCGTTGCTGGGGCAAAGCCAGGGTCTAGAACATCAATGTCGATAGAAATATAGGCTTTTGGAGCTCGGGCTTTAGCGTCTTTGATTACATCAGTCACAACTGCCTGTATTCCGCGTTCCCAGAACTCTTGCATCATGTAATGCTTTAGCTTGTGCTCACGCATCCACTTCTGATCTTCTTCGCCGGGCCAATAACCGCGTAACCCTAATTGCAGAAAACGATCTCCCGGTATCGCACCGGATTCAATAATTCTTCTCATCATCGCGCCGTGACTAGCGAAGTTGCCTTCTAATTCATAGGCGGTGTCGGCGTGAGCATCGAAGTGAATCATGACGACATTGCCAAAGCCGTGCTCTTCAGCTACTGCTGTGACGGCTGGAAAAGTCACCGAGTGATCCCCGCCAAGAACAACCGGGGTGATTCCACGAGAGGTCACGTGCTTGACGCGGTCGTAAATGGCTTTCCTAGTCGGCTCCCAAAGTCCATGACTGGTAATTGCGTCTCCGAAGTCGACAACCTTAAGGTGCTGAAAAATCTCAACGCCCAAATCTAAGTGATAAGTGCCTGGGCCGTAAGCGTTGGCTCTAAGGGCTCTAGGCCCGAACCTTGCGCCTGGACGATTTGTTGTGCTGTCATCCCATGGGGCACCAATCACCGCTATGTGTGGCTTGATGATGTCTAGCTGTTCAGGCTCGGACACAAATGGTTGCTTACCAAAAGTCGCTAGGCCTTGGAAGGAAGGTGAGTCGAGCTGGCTACGCATGCCCTCAGGCAAATTGTGAAGTTCAGTCATGACGTTAATCATTACACATGACAATTAAAGGCACGGGTATAGTCTAAAAAGCGTCGCAACGGGGCGGCAGGATTTGTGGAACGGAGTAGCAGTAAATGGCTGAACTAATTGAAACTCGTGGCGTGGAAACTGTTCCTGACAGTGAGCGCACTGCCAAACCAGGAAGCTTAATCAGAGTATTCCTTGGAGCCAA
This sequence comes from Actinomycetota bacterium, assembly GCA_009703465.1. Taxonomy (GTDB): domain Bacteria; phylum Actinomycetota; class Actinomycetes; order Actinomycetales; family Microbacteriaceae; genus Rhodoluna. The sequence continues at coordinate 1,094 of WLGC01000005.1, forward strand.
CCTCTCTCTTTCGGTGATGGTATTCGGCTGGATTGCAATCTTGTATGGATTGGGCTTCTGGGAGGCCGTGTCTGCGATTGTTGTTGGAACAGTTATTGGTGCAGCCTTTGTTGCAAGAACGGCACTTCTTGGTTGGAAGGCAGCAACAAACAACTCAGTGGCATCGGGTGCCTACTTTGGAGTGCGAGGTCGGCTTGTAGGTTCGTTTGTCGGTCTACTAATCACCATGCAGTACATAGCTTTGACTGTCTGGACCGGTGGAGAGATGACTTCCGCGAGCCTATCTAGGCTTTTCGGTTTCGAACTTTCCGACTTAGCTCTTTCTTTCGGCTATGGCCTTATCGCAATCCTTATTGTGTTGTTTGCAATCATTGGCTATCGATTCATCCTCAAGCTGAATGCTTTGATTGCACCGGTGATGATTCTTTTGATGGCCTTGACGCTAATTGCTCTATGGCCAAGTTTTGATGCGGGCTACGCAGGAGAACCAGAACTTTACGCCCTGGGTTCTTTTTGGCCAACCTGGCTGCTTGCTGTTCTAACAGCAGGGCTAGCAGGACCGGTGTCTTATGTAACTCAAACAGGTGACTGGTCGAGATATATTTCTAAGTCAAACTCAGAGTCACAGGTAGTTTCAAACACATTTATTGCAATGTTAGTGGGCCTTACTTTGCCAACCGTTTTTGGGGCATTTGTAGCAACAGCGGCTTTCGATGAGTTCAGCTTTGCAGCTGGTTATGTTGCTGGATCGCCAGCTTGGTTAGTTGTTCCACTGCTTCTTGTGGCGATAGTTGGATCTCTTGGTCAAGGTTCTATAAATCTTTACAGTATGGGGTTAGACCTTGATGCGATCCTGCCGAAGTTTTCAAGGCTAAAGTCAACGATTCTGGTAGCTGTAATTTCTACTGCCCTGGTTTTCATCGGACGTTTCGTTTTTGACGCAGAGGCTGCAGTTACAAACTCAGTGCTATTTCTCACAGCTTTGGCAAGCTCTTGGGCTTCGATAAGCATTTTTATGTACTGGCGAACCAAGGGTCAATTTGATCAAGTTGACCTGCAGGTCTTCAACTCTCAGAGAAAAGGTGGCCAGTACTGGTTTACCGGGGGCTGGAATTTCGGTGCAGTCTTTTCTTGGGCACTCGGTGCTACCGCGGGAATCCTTGGCGTTTCCAGCGTGGACTATGTTGGCCCGCTTGCCGAAGCTTTCGGTGGCCTCGATCTGAGCGTGGCTGCAGCTGTTGTTGTCTCGATCTCAACTATGGCTATTGCAAGTACTGTGCGTCGAAAGTAAATGACTGAGAATCATCCTTAAATAAAGAAATCCCAGTTCTCGTGAGAAGAAACTGGGATTTCGTGCACCCCCCGGGACTTGAACCCGGAACCCACTGATTAAGAGTCAGTTGCTCTGCCGATTGAGCTAGAGGTGCTAGTGGCGCCGAAAGGGCGCAACGAGATAAAACTTTAGCACAATCCTGACTTAGACTTTTAGGTATGAGCACTGCTAAGAAGCTAGAAATAGGCGAAAAAGCCCCGGCCTTCAAACTGCTAGATCACAAAGGTGACAAGACGTCGCTGGCCGATTTTAAGGGTAAAAAAGTAATCCTCTACTTCTACCCTGCGGCGGCTACTCCCGGCTGCACCAAAGAGGCCTGTGACTTTAACGACAATCTCAACTCATTCAAAAAGGCAGGCTTCACTGTCCTTGGGGTAAGCCCAGACGCACCAGAGAAGCTAGCTAAGTTCAAAAAAGCAGAGGCTTTGAACTTCACCCTGCTGAGTGATCCAGAACTTGAACTCCACAAAACCTACGGTGCCTTTGGAAAGAAATCCATGTATGGACGTGAGTACGAGGGTGTGATTCGTTCCACATTTGCAATTGATGAAAAGGGAAAGATTTCTCTAGCTCTTTATAACGTCAAGGCAACCGGTCACGTAGCGATGCTAAGAAAGCAACTAGAGATCTAAATCTGTTTCAGCCGTTTGGCTGGTTGCAGCAATGACTTTTTTTGTAAAAAGTAGCACCATCACAAAGACTGATGGAATGATTAGCAACCATCCAATTGCCTGCGATCCAAATTGCCCGCTAAAACTTGCTGATGCAACTGCCAACTGAACCAATTGCCAAAAAACAGCCGCCGATCTTGCCCACCGGCGACCGAAAAAAAGTTTTATTGACACAAAAATCAACCAAGCGGCCGTAGCCAATACCAAGGCCAGTAATGCCACGCTGGTGGTGAAGCTTTGAGTTTCCCCAGCAATTAGTGCCAGCATTAGCTGGCTCCCCAGAAAGCCCAGGAAGGCGCCCTCGAGCATCACCGTGGCACTGGCCAAGACCAGTCCGAATGGCCTCTTTTGCTCAGGTTTAGACATCTGCTCCTCGATATTGGGTATTGCCAAAAAGGGGTGGGTGTGGAACGATTTTTATAGGACGAAAACCGCTTTATCAGCGTAAATCACCTTATCGGTAATAGTTTTCACCTCGTTTGGCCGAGTTCCTCTCAGTGCCAAAGTTACACACTACATAAAGGAATATCGTCACATATGGACATGCAATGGCTAAATGAATCACGTTGCCTAACCGAAGATCCGGAACTATTTTTTCCGGTAGGTAACACAGGTCCAGCAGTTGACCAGATTGATCAAGCCAAGGCAGTTTGTCGCGAATGTAATGTGGCAACTCAGTGCCTGGAGTACGCAATCAAAGAGAACCAGGACACCGGCGTTTGGGGTGGACTAAGTGAAGATGAGCGTAAGTCTCTCAAGCGCAAGTACGCCAGAGCCCGCCGAGCTGGCTAAACCAAACTCATTCAAGCAAGCTCTATAGCGGAATAGTTATTGCCACTCTGGCTCCGCCCTCACTTGGCGATGACCAGTGAATGCTTCCCCTTAGCTCACCCTCAATCAAAGTTCTTATGATTTGAGTGCCGAGCCCTGTTCCAACCTCACCCTGTGCAAGACCCTTACCGTTATCAGAAACGGTGATGAACAACTCTTTAGATTTACGATCGGCATTGATTGCCACTACACCGCTTCGCTCGGCTAGTCCGTGCTGGACAGCATTTGTGACAATTTCAGTCAGCGCCACAGCCAGCGGTGTTGCCTTTTCGCTTCGCAACTTACCAAACTTGCCATCGATGATTGTCTTCACCGATGTATTCAAGCTTGAAGCAACCTCAGTTGCCAGCATCAGGATTCGATCAAAGACCTCATCAAAATTCACATCCTGACTTAGACCCTCACTTAGGGTGTCGTGGACCAGGGCGATGGCATCTACTCGTCTCATGGCTTGCTGGAGAGAATCTTTAGCTTCGTTTGATTCACTGCGGCGAGATTGAATTCTTAGCAGGCTGGCCACGGTCTGCAGATTGTTCTTCACCCGGTGGTGAATTTCCCGAATGGTTGCATCCTTTGTGATTAGCTCGCGCTCCTGCATTCTCAAATCGGTCGCATCCCGGCACATCACAATTGCGCCCACTCGCTTGCCACCAGACCAAAGCGGAATCGCCCGAACAGTCAGTGTGACATTTTGTGATTCCATATCGGTGCGCCATGGAGCTCGACCAGAAAGTACCAGTGGCAAAGATTCATCAACGTTTTTTCCGGCCAAAATTGCATTCGATGCCTCAGCCAATGATTTACCCTCGAGCTCGCCAATAATTCCCAAACGATTGAAAGCTGAAAGTCCATTAGGGCTGGCAAAAATTACTGTTCCTGATTCATCAAGTCTTAGAATTCCATCATTTGCTCTAGGTGCACCTCGGCGAGGGCCGGTTGGATTATTCACATCTGGAAAGTTTCCCTCGGCAACCATAGCTAAAAGATCATTTCCGCAGCCAAGGTAATTCAGTTGCAAACGGTTTGGCATTAGCACCTCGGAAAGATTGGTGTGCCTGGTCACCACGGCAATTGGCTGGCTAGTTGCTGCATCTGATTTTTTTGAAAGTTTTCTACGAACTGGAATTGCACTCAAGCGAGTTGTGGTGCCATCTGATCCAGCCTGAGCCTTTGTATCAACAGTTGTTCCACTTTCAAAGGCTTGCTTTACCTGAGCAGCCCATTCTTTTCTAATTGGCTCCCCACTGATGTCGCGATAAAAAATGGTTGCCGCCGAAGAAGGCCGAGCATGTCCGGCGGCAACAAAACCGCCATCTTGAGTAGGTAGCCAAAGAATTAGGTCCGCAAAAACTAAGTCAGCAAGAATTTGCCAGTCAGATTGCAATAGGGCTAGCCACTCAACATCGGCGGCTGTTGCCACTCCGTGAGCCTTATTGATTTCACTTAGCGTTGACACTTAAACGAGTTTAGCCACCGCTCTCTTTGGCAGGCTTCGATCCAGTTGATTCTTCTGGCCAAGTATTTGAGTTTTAGTTATCAGTCCAATTGCCTGCCTAGCTGCAGAGGAGCGCTTGCCAAGTGCCAGCGGGATAGAGGATCGAATTGCCGCATCGGCGGCGGCTGGATCATCTGGGATAAAGCCAGCTACCTGTATTTGACCTAGGCGAAAGAGGGTTTCCTGAATTTGAGATTTTGCCGATGAGCCCAAGACCGATACTCGCAATCGGTTAACCACAGTAATTACCTCGGCTTTTTCTTGGATATCAGTAAGTGCGCTTATCGCATCAAGATGCCTGGCAATTGAAACCGGGTCAGCACCGCAAACGGCTACTACTTGATCAGAGTTTTTTAGTGCCCATCTAGAAACGCAATTTCGCTGCACCAGGGTCGCTACCTGTGCAACATCACTTTCGATGCTGGAGGCCAAATCAAGAATCACGTAGTCATAGCAAGATTGGGCCAAATCAATTAGGCCTGAGAATTTTTCCTCAGAGACCTCGGCCCAGCGACTGGCTGAACTCAATCCGGTCATCACGCTCAGATGGTTTTTACCTACCTCTAGATTTACGCTCAATCGCTCCAATTGCTCGAGATCAAATCGCTGCTGGAAAACCAAGCGGCAGGCTGCAGCTAGGCCTGCCGGCTGATTATTGAGACCTAAGAGAACATCAATACTTGGGCCATAGGTATCGGCGTCGATTAGAAGTACTTTTTTTGAACTGGCCACTAACTCGGCGGCAACAGAAATAGCCAAAGATGATTTTCCGGGTGAGCCATTTGCCGACCAAAAGGAGATTAGCTTTGCCCTAGCCATCGGCCAGGGTGGGTCTAAGAATAAGGGAAATCCTGTGCTCCAGCGCTATTGCACTCAGTACCGGCCCAACCGCATCAATGGGAACCCATAGTTCAACTGCCTGAGATTCGCTGGCAAAGATTTCATCACTACTGATTAATTGGGAAACTTCGGCTCCCAACACGAGCACATAGGGCTCAGCTAACACTTTGTCGTCAGTAAGTGGAGCAACCCAAACATCAACCGATGCTCCAGATACTAAACCCATCGGTAACCCCATTGCTGATTTCACAACAACTGGGACCCTTTCATCAATGACGGCATTTGCCAGCATGCTGCGCGGAATCAACTGGCCGGCTCTAACTGGGCCAAGAAGATAGCCACCTTTGGGTAACTCACCCATTGGAAGGTATTGGTTGGCGCTGGTGCCTAGATTTAACTCAGCCACTTGAGCATCCGAATCAGTAATTGCACTACCGGCTGGCAGATCTCGGCTGGCCACCAGGAATTTATCGGTGTGGTTGTTCAGCTCTATAACGTATGCCACCCCTAGGGCTGCGCTGAGGAAAAAAGTAATTGAGAGGACTAATTTCTGCGTGCGAGATTGCTGCGGCGACTTTAGTTTTCGTATTTTGGCCATGCTGAGAGTAAATAACTAGGCGCCCGAATGATGCTTTAGTTATCCACAATTGAATCTATGCTCAGCTGAGCCAGGGACAGGATTGGCACGTAAATCTCCTTTGCGGCTGCGCCTTGATGAGTTAGCAGAAATCCGTCGGAACTGCCTCGAACCGCACCGGTTTTTTGGAAGTCTGGGTTATCAAAAGTGCGCCAACGCATGAGCCCCGGCAATGGAAGGTGTGTGAGAAAGATGCCGATGGTTTCATCGATTTGGCGAACCCTGGGCAGGCTTTCATCCTGCGCTTCCAAGAAAACAACCTCACTGATGTACCTAGTAGAAAAAATGTGCCAGGTTGGCCTATCCAGATCTAAGCCGGCTATGAAATCCACACCGATTATTGGTGCAATTAGTTTCATCCTGAGGGTCTTAGTTCTCACCTCGATTATTTTTACTTCTAGGTGAGCCAGATGATTTGAGCCTTGATTTGCTACAGCTTCAAATTGTGCTTCTAGATCCTCAAAAATATCCTCGATATGCATTTCGTCATTATTCAGAGATAACCGACGTTGCGAAATAGTTATGCACAGGTTAGAAAAAAGGCTTGCAACGGACATTTGATAGGTCTAGCGTCTAAATACTTAGGAACAGAATTTTCTAGGCGCAGTACCAAAGTCGCTAATAGGAAGTGGGAGAACCCATGGCACAGCACGAGGAGCACGCAGAACCTGAGAAAAAACCCAAAGTACGAAATGTAAAAAACCTAAAACAGGCCGAAGATTTCTTTGGGCCGCAGTACAACAAAACTTCAGAGCTGCCAGATCCAGAGGCCAGCTTAAAAGTCCTTGCAACCGGTGTAGTTGAAGTAATTGCTGGATCTAGACAAATAGATCAGCTGGCTAGATTCCTAACCGATGAGGTTTATCAGCGTCTGTCGAGAAGAGCAGTTATTGCCAGGCAGCGCAGAGATGAACTTGGCCAAAAAGCACATTTTCAAAATTTTGCTGTTCAGAACATTATCAATAAGTCACCCAGAGACGGCGTAATTGAATCTGTCGTTCTATTGAAGTCAAAGCAACGAGTCCGAGCGGTAACCATAAGGCTAGAAGGCATCAACAGCCGTTGGCGAGCAACAGCGGTTAGTGTTCTTTGAGCTAACTAGGACTTGAAGAAAGAACTACCTTTTCCATCAGCAGGTTTTGCCTGCTTTTGTCCAGAGGCTTGCGCACCTTGATTACCAGCCTGATTTACACGGGTCTCGTTGGCTGCGTGAGCCTCTGGTGCCCCATCCTCATTTGGCGCGGTGTAGGTCAACTTTGAAGGGTCAATTGTTGGAGCCGCGGTCACTTCAACTTCAACATTGAACATGTACTTGACAACTTCTTCTTTAATTGATCCCATCATCTGCTGGAACATGCCAAAGCCCTCGCGCTGGTATTCCACCAAAGGATCACGCTGAGCCATAGCTCTAAGTCCAATGCCTTCTTTTAGGTAGTCCATCTCGTAAAGGTGCTCGCGCCACTTTCGGTCGACCACCGATAGAACTACCCTGCGCTCAAGCTCGCGCATACCGGCATCACCAATTTGCTTTGAGCGTTTTTCGTAGGCAAGTTTGGCATCACTGAGCAACTCTTGAGTTAGCCAGTCTTTGGTTAGCTTGGAGCGGTTGCCGGCCTCAGCCAATACTTCAGAAATCTCTAGGCCAACTGGATAAATTGCCTTCAGGTCCACCCAAAGTGCATCAAGGTCCCAGTCGTTACCAGTTGCATCGGAAACGTGTGAGGAAACAATTGCGCTAATTGCATCAGCCAAGAAGGAATCAATGCGCATAGCAATGTCATCACCTTCAAGAATGTGGCGACGGTCGCCGTAGATTGCCTCACGCTGTCTATTTAGCACGTCATCATATTTCAATACGTTTTTGCGAATTTCAGCGTTGCGACCTTCAACCTGAGTCTGGGCGCTTTGGATAGCACGGCTAACTATTTTTGATTCAATGGCAGTGTCATCTGGAACTGAGGCACGGTTCATTAGAGAGCTTGCCGCTCCAGAATTAAATAGGCGCATCAGGTCATCGGTCAGTGATAGGTAAAAACGAGATTCACCCTTGTCGCCTTGACGTCCCGAACGACCACGCAGCTGATTATCAATTCGGCGTGATTCGTGTCTTTCGGTACCTAGTACGTATAAACCACCAACCGCGATTACTTTTTCAGCTTCCTCGGCGACAGTTTCTTTGATCTTGGCAAATTCCTCTGCCCATGCTGCTTCATAAGCCTCTGGATTTTCTTCAGCATCAAGTCCACGCTTGCTTAAGGCATCAACCGTCAAGAACTCTGCGTTACCGCCGAGCATCACGTCTGTGCCTCGACCGGCCATGTTTGTGGCAACGGTTACAGCCCCTAGGCGTCCGGCCTGAGCTACGATAATTGCCTCACGAGCGTGATTCTTTGCGTTTAGAACTTCGTGACGGATACCTTTTTTAGCTAGCAGCTTGGAAAGGTACTCGCTCTTTTCAACGCTGGTGGTTCCAACCAAAACTGGTTGACCTTTTTCATATCGCTGTGCAATATCTTCAACAACCATGTTGAATTTAATTTCTTCGTTCTTATAGATCAGATCCGCTTGATCAATTCTGATCATTGGCTTGTTGGTTGGAATTGGTACGACACCTAGTTTGTAGGTGGACATAAACTCACCAGCTTCGGTCTCTGCCGTACCGGTCATACCGGCAAGCTTCTTGTATAGACGGAAGTAGTTCTGCAAAGTAACAGTGGCTAGAGTTTGGTTTTCGGCCTTGACCTCTACGCCTTCTTTTGCCTCGATTGCTTGGTGAATACCTTCGTTGTAGCGGCGGCCAGCCAGGATGCGTCCGGTGTGCTCATCAACAATCAGCACCTCACCGTTCATGACCACGTAATCTTTATCGCGCTTGAAAAGTGCTTTAGCTCTAATTGAGTTGTTTAAGAATGAGATCAGCGGTGTGTTTTGTGACTCATATAGATTGCCGATACCAAGGTAATCTTCAACCTTGGTAATTCCAGGCTCCAGAATTCCAATGGTGCGCTTTTTCTCGTCTACCTCGTAGTCGATTACCGGCTGAAGTTTTTCAGCAATCTTTGCAAACTCGGTAAACCAACGATTTGCCTCGCCAGAAGATGGGCCAGAGATAATTAGCGGTGTTCTAGCCTCGTCGATAAGAATCGAGTCAACCTCATCCACGATTGCATAGAAATGACCGCGCTGAACCATGTCTTGCTGTTGCCAAGCCATGTTGTCGCGCAGGTAGTCAAAACCAAATTCATTATTTGTTCCATAGGTGATGTCCGCAAGGTACTGCTCGCGACGCTCAGCAGGTTCTTGACCGGAAATAATGCAACCGGTGGTCATTCCGAGTGCTCTAAAAATGCGGCCCATCAAATCAGACTGGTAGCTGGCCAAAAAGTCGTTTACCGTCACGATGTGAACACCGCGTCCAGCAATTGCGTTTAGGTAGGCAGGAAGAGTTGCCACCAGTGTCTTTCCTTCACCGGTTCGCATCTCGGCGATGTTTCCTAGGTGAAGCGCAGCCCCACCCATGATTTGAACATCAAAGTGACGCATGCCCAGGGTTCGCTTGGCAGCCTCTCGAACCGCCGCAAAAGCCTCAGGCAGCAGATCATCGAGGCTTTCGCCGGCTCCGTAGCGCTCACGCAGCGAAACGGTTTCATTGGCCAACTCCTCATCGGAAAGTTGACTGAAATTCTCCTCGAGCGAGTTCACTGCCTTGGTGTAGTTGCGAAGCTTGACTAGGATTCTGCCTTCGCCGGCGCGGAGTAATTTGTCGATGAAATTTGCCAAGGTTTTTGCTCCAAATGTATTGAGGTTCAGTGTTCAATCTTATGCGAAAGCCATCCTTGGGCCCGCGGGGCTGGGTTTTTGCTATTGCTTCAAGGAGATAACCCCGTAGTTCCAACCCTTTCGGCGGTAAACCACACTGGTTTTTCCAGTTTCAGAGTCAAGAAATAGGTAGAAATCGTGGCCAACCAGCTCCATCCGATAAAGGGCATCATCAACTGAAATAGGTGAGCCTTCAAACTCCTTCCGGCGAATAACCACTGGGCTTTCGCCAAAATCAATAGCAGGCTCTGCTTCTATAGGTGCAGTTTTTCCAAGAAGAACATCTGACTCCACCGGGTTAATGCTCAATTCGGCAAAGTTATGCGCCGACAACTCACTGGCTCCAGCCTCACCGTGGTGATGTTTGCGGCGATCAGCAGCTCGGCGAAGCCGTTCGGCCAATTTACCGAAAGCAATATCAAAAGCTGCGAATTTATCTGCAGCGTTCGCCTCGGCACGAATAACGTGGCCTGGCTCAAATACGGTTAGCTCCACTTGGTCTTCTGGACCGGAATTTCTGCTGTGGTCATGTCGAGTTACTTTGACCTCAACATTTTGAACCTTTGGAGAGTAATGCTCTACCTTTGCAGTTCGATCAAGTACGTACTCCCTAAAGCGTTCTGAAACGCTTAGGTTTCGAGCTGTGAAATTCACTTCCATGATTGCCTCGATCTCTAGGGGCTACTTTGCCCTTACCTGAAAGGTATACCTTAAATTGCTGCCGCTCTAGCCTTTTGCAGATGTTTGGGTAAAGTCTCAGCGAAAACTACAAAGCCAGAAACCCGCAGACCAGACTCCGATAGACACCTAGCCGCTTCAAGCAAGGTTGAGCCGGTAGTGACAACATCATCTACCAGCCATATTTCTTTGGAGCTGGGTGGACGAACTAGCGAGATTGCCCCCGCTAGGTTCTGCCTTCTGGCCAAGCCAACTTGGGAAGCCTGATCTAAGACTTCCCGATTTAGTCTGAGGCAATTTTCAACCTGAATCTTTATTGATTTTTGTTTTCTAAGATAGTTGGAAATTTTCTTTGCTAAAAGCAGCGACGGATTAAACCCACGCTTTTGAAATGAAGTTTTTTTACTTGGAATCGGTACCAAGCACACGCTTCGGAACGAGTTGTTTTCTTTGAGCCCAGCCGCTAGAGATGTAGCCATATGTTTTGCCATAGCTGAAGCAAGAGAGGTTTGCGAATTCTCTTTGAGTTCGTGAACTAGCGTCGCGGCAGATTTGCTGTAATGACTGACCGCAAAGCCTTTTAGTAAGAAGCCATCTGTGTTGGAACGCTGTACTTCAATAACGGGACCAGAAAATACAGATTTGCACGCGGAGCACAACGGGGAGCCCTTGCGTTGGCACAGAACGCAAATACCCGGAAGAACAAGATTTAGAAACTCTTCAATTACATTCACCCAAGAAAGTTTGGCTTCTTGGCTCTAGTGAATTCCCCGCTGGCTAAAACCTGTGGATTACTAGTTTCCTGGGAAGTGGAAGGCGTCGATGTTCTCTCGCAGCCGAGTCCAGTTAGTTCCTCGGTATTGAAACAGGGTTCCAAAATCATCGAGTACATAAACCGATGCGGCTTGACCAGAAGAAACCATCTCTAGTCCGCTGCTCAACGTTTGCAGACTTCTTGAGTCTCCGCCAATGACGGTAATCCATGGTTGAACAAATAGTGAGTTCGGTGAGTCCAAAACTCCGATCTGAGTGCTATCTACCCAGGTAGCCATGAATGCTGTTGATGTTCGAATTGGTGAAATAGGTGTGCCCAGGGACTCTGGAGCACCACCACTGGTTCGGATTACCGCGGCAACCCTGACTCTGCTGGCAAAGCGATCTCCAGTGACTGCAACAATTCGTGACCCCTCTGAACTCACTGACAAGCTGAGTCGATTTACTCCGGCTAGCCAGTTTTCTGAAAAGTTAATCCGTTGGCCTTGAGCGTTGAAAACCATGATCATTCGAGCAGCATCGGCTGGAACAATCCATATGAAACCGTTTACATCAACTACCGGTGGAAGAAAACCAGTTCCGGAAACTAATCGAAGTGGTAACTCTGTAACTCGATCTAAGCGGCTCAGGTAGATTCCATCCGAGCTAGTAAACACCACGGTCTTCTTGGCTGCATTGGTGGCAAAGTTAACTGCACCAATTTTTTCAATAAGGTTTCTTGAATTTCCAATTTCAACTTCATTGACGCCGTCAAAGTCCACAAGGCTTCCGTTGGCAAGTGCCATAGGCCTAGTCAGTCTAGATTCGGTTCCAGTAAGCGTGCTTGGCACCTGATCGATACCGGCACGCTCAATTGTCACTCTTACTGAAAAAACACTGTCCAACTGAAGCAAAGTCTCTCTGATTTGAGATTGAATCAGCTGTTTTGCTGTAGCGGTTGCGCTAAGCGCTCTGGCCGAAAGGTCGACGTTAGCAATTCCATCCGTGACTGTAACGCTGTTTAAGGTGAGACGAGTTCCATTGGGGATGGCACTTTCAACCGCATTTTCAAGCCAAGCGCTTGGACCATCCAGAAGTGCACTAACTAATCTGGTGCTTGTTGATGCCCTTAGTGGGAACCAGCGCACATCTGGTACTAGGTGCTTTCTTTGCTTATCAAAAAAGTAAATTGAATAAGCTTGGAAGATTACATCGAACACTGGACGAATGACCATGGTGAGATTGGGAGCACTACTTATTCGCCACGCTCCAGATGAGTTGTCAAAGTTGACCTCAACAAGCCTTGTGGTTCCAAGTGGTAAAGCTTGGTATTCCCCGCGCTCGTTAATTCTGGCCGAAATGCGAACTAAAACACTGGCGCTATTGTCATCCAGCAATGTGATTACCGGTGTTCCGTCTTGAATGAGAACTTCCTCGCCAGGATTCCATTCAGTTTTTAGAGATTCAGTCAGATAAGTTCTGGCGATTTCATAATTATTCTGTGGACCGGTGCCGGCATTGATAAAGCCAAGCAGAATATCTTCCTGGGTGGCATCCTCAGGAGGGCCTGCAGGTGAGTAGTAAAGATAGTCAGTCTCAAGTCCAGCCTCTAGATTTGGACCCGCAGCAATTTCAGAATTTCTCGGCAATTGAGCACAGGCACTGGTAAAACCAAGTGTCGAAACGATTATCAGAATTTGTAATTTCTTAAGCCAACTCTTCATTAGCTACCCCCACTTTTGCGAGCTTGCTTTGGCGGCAGTGGAAGTGGTGACTGAGTAAACAACATGCCTTGTCTCCTTGGCACAGTCAATCTAAAACTTGCCCCCTCGTTTGGTTTGGCCCAAACCTGAAGCCAGCCACCGTGAAGCTGAGTGTCCTCAAGTGAAATTGCCAGACCCAGTCCAGTTCCGCCAGTAGTTCTCTTGCGAGCTGGATCAGCCCGCCAAAAGCGATCAAAGACTCGATCAACCTCTGCCCTGGTCATTCCAACTCCGCTGTCTGTGACGCTCACCGCAACAGCGGTTTCGCTGTAGCCAACTGCAACTTGAATAGGGCGGCTCTCGCCGTGCTCAATTGCGTTGGCTAAGAGATTTCGAATTAGTCTCTCAATTCTTCGGCCATCAACTTCAACATCCACTGGGCCACTTGGAATATCTACTTCAATCAAGTACCCCCTGCTCTGCGCTAGAGGTTCTATGCCAGCTATGGCAGATCCCACAATGCCATTCATATCTTGGGTTTCTAGATCGGCGGCAACTGCTCCGGCATCGTATCGAGATATCTCTAGTAGGTCACCTAAAAGCGCCTCAAATCGATCTATCTGATCGGTCATTAATTCAGCAGATCTTCGTGCTGCTGGCTCAAGTTTTTCTCGGCTGGCAAAAATTACATCGCCGGCTAGCTTGATGGTGGTTAGCGGTGTACGAAGCTCGTGAGAAACATCTGACACAAATCTTTGCTGCATACTGGAAACGCTGGCTAGTTTTGTAATTTGTTTTTGCAGTGAATCAGCCATTCGGTTAAATGATTTGGCCAGGGTGGCGATTACATCTTCGCCACGTTCAGTTAGCCTTCTATCAAGAGCTCCTTCAGCAATCTCCTCAGATACCCCGGCAGCAACCTTCACCGGCCGAACTAGCCAGTTGGTAACGAAATAACTAACAAGTCCGATAACAAATAGCAAAATCAACATGCCCCAGAAAAGAACGTTCTGAACAAAATCTAAGGTCTGTTGTTCACCATCTAGATCAAAAACTAGATACAGCTCATATTTACCGGCGATAGGAATATCGATTGGTGCACCAACAACAACACCTGGGTGCGCTGAGCCATCTGGCTGCGGTAGCCCAATCGACTGGTAACTAAGTTTTCCGGGTGTATCTCTAACCGTGACTTTAAACTCAAATGGAATTACCGCGGTATCTAAATCTGCTGAAATTGGGCTCTGCAAAATCTGAGCTCCGATTTGCGCTGGAGTTCTAAGTAATGCAACTTTTCGTGAATCACTGGTACCGGAAGATTCGAGTGCTGGAACTACAGAATTCAGCAATGACTGTAGGGCAATTTCATCTGTGACAGTAGATGCAGAAAATGTATTTTGAATCTCAACAACTCCACGCTCTGACTCAGCAAGGATTTGAGTCACGCGTGTTTGGTAAAGACCATTTCCAATGGAGTAGGAAAGAAATCCGCCCACAATCAAAAGTGCTATCCCAGAGAGCACCACGGTCGTAAAAACTGCTCGAACCTGAAGGAATCGGCGGAAAAGACCGAGCGCCCAATCAGCGGCTGCTCGAAAAAACATTTATCCTAAGCCAGCCTTATAACCAATTCCACGCACCGTGGTTACGATCTTTGGATTATCAGGATCATCTTCAATTTTTGACCTCAGTCGCTGAACGTGAACGTTTACCAATCTGGTGTCAGCTTTATAGTGAT
>WLGC01000050.1 GCA_009703465.1 Actinomycetota bacterium
CGCCGCTCCACCTCGCGTGCTACACTTGAAAAACCGACGCGGGGTGGAGCAGTTCGGTAGCTCGCCGGGCTCATAACCCGGAGGTCGTAGGTTCAAATCCTGCCTCCGCAACCAATTAGAGAAACCCAGTTTCTAAATTGTTTAGTTTCTAAACGATTTAGGTACTGGGTTTTTTGCTGTGTATAACTTGAATAAGTTCTTCAAATTACCGCTAGTTTCGCGGCATGATTCCTCGTCACAGAATTCACTCACTGCTAGCTATGGCACTGATGCTTTGTTTGGTGGCTGCAGCGCCGCAGCCCACTTGGGCATCCTGTAAAAACTCAGGTGGCTCCGCAGGCTCACATCGGGTGGGTTCACAGGTGTCCTCTGGAAGTGTCACCATCTGCGCCTCTGCCGTTTCGGTGACACCAGCTCGTACCGCCACCGTGCCAGCCAAGCCAAAGGTGATTGCAAAACCCAAAACAATTACCCCGATAGTTTCTAGGCTGGTTCCGCCGATTCACCGAAAACCAGCAGCCCAGCCAATCAAACTTGCTCCAAAGCCTGCCAAGAAAATTATTGCCAAGCCGACAACCAAGGCGGCCCCGAAACCGACTATCAAGACCATTCCTGGTTCAACCAGCGCATCAGCATCCTCGGCCATGTTCACCCCAGCTGGAGTTACCGCATCGGTTTTTCCATCCAGTGAACTAAGCCTCGGCCAAGTTGCCAGCTTCTCGAGTAATCCAATGATTCACTTTCGAGCCGGATCGGTTTTGAATCTGCCAACTGAGGTGAGGTTTACTCCGGTTTCAACAACTTGGATTCTTGATGGAGAAATTATTGCTGTCGGCAATAGCGCTAACTATTCTTTTTCTGAACTTGGCTCCCACCAGGTCAGCGTTGAAGTTGTCTACTCTGTTGCCTATCGAGTTCGAGGCAGTGGGATTTGGATTAGTGAACCAGATTCCATCACGGTCCTAGATGATCTTTCCTTGCAAGTCTCCACTGAACCCGATACTTGGGACTACCCAGAGCCACCACCGGGAAGGGCGCTGCTGGTTGGTTCTGATTGCCTATCCCAACCGGGTAGCTTTGGATGCCGCTAGGTTTATAACTAAAGGTAAATCCAAAAGATAAGTTCAGATAACTTTCAGGAACCTTTCATAAACTTTGTCTAGCAACCATCCGCTAAACAATAAAGAGAGGTAAAGATGTCTGATTACAATCGCCAGTTCTTATTCACTGAAGTCAAATCACCAGTTGTCAGGCCAAAACTCTCACTGCGTCAGCGACTTTCAAGACGCACCTCATTTCTCACTGGCACCGCAACCATAATCATCGGCGCAATCGTTGGTGGAGCAGTGGGCGCTGGTGTTGGGCTAGGTGTCTACACCTACTGGACAAGGCCTGCTGCAGTTGTCGTCAATGACACAAACTCGGTCACCTGGGTTACCGGTGCAGCTAGTGCCGCGGCACAATCAGTCGTGACTATTAATGTTTCCGGCAGCACCGGTAATGGAAACGGCTCCGGAGTTTTTCTAACCGCAGATGGTTTTGTACTTACCAACACTCACGTAGTAACCCTTGATGGATCTGCTGCCCGAGTGAAAATTGAAGTCAAGACTTCCGATGGGCGAGTCTACCCAGCAAAAATTGTTGGCACCGACCCAATCAATGACTTGGCCGTAATCAAGGTTGAAGCTCCGATTTCATTCACTCCGATAGCGTTCGCTGACTCTTCAAAAGTGAATGTTGGAGATCGCGTTGTTGCTATTGGTGCCCCGCTTGGTTTAGCTAACACCGTCACCGAGGGAATTGTTTCAGCACTAAATAGAACCATTCGGGTAGCGTCCGCTGCCGCACCAGAAAATTCAGATCGCGGTTTAGGCGGACTTCAATTATTTAGCGGCTCTGGAACTGCAATCAATTTGCGGGTTATCCAAACAGATGCAGCAATCAACCCAGGTAACTCTGGCGGAGCGCTAGTGAATTCTCAAGGTGAACTTATCGGAATCAACGTAGCCATTGCCACCGCCGGTCTATCCGGAGCTTCAGGCAGTATCGGTGTTGGATTTGCGATTCCATCAAACGTCGCGGCAAGAATTTCAGAAGAGATTATGAAAACCGGTAAAGCATCACACGGATTACTTGGTGCAAGTGTTGCTGACTCCAGTAACTCTGGTGATGTTGGAAGTTTTAGCGTTGGCGCTGAGGTAAAAGAACTAACCCCAGGTGGTGCTGCCGAAAAAAGTGGCATCCTGGTTGGCGATGTCATTACTAAGTTCAACGACCAGCCAGTAGCCACCTCTGGCGAACTAACCGCAGCGGTAAGGCAAGAGCCAGCCGGAGCGCGTGCAAAAGTTGAATTGATTCGCGATGGAAAAACAGTGCAGATTGATGTTGTGCTTGGTAGTGCCGAGGATCTCAACTAGATGGCTAACCTCGAAGACATTGGCGGTCAAACCTCCGGCGACACTCTTGTCGAAGAAGAGGTTCAGAATATTGAGCCGGGCGATCACGAGCGCAACTCTCATTACGTTCGTAAAGAGAAAATTGTTGAATCTGCCGTTCTAGGGACACCAGTAATTGCACTTTGCGGGAAAACCTGGGTTCCGGGCCGCGACCCTAAGAAGTTCCCAGTCTGTCCAATTTGCAAAGAAATCTACGACGGCCTGCGCCCTGAAGATCCAAAGAGTTCAAACCCGGATAAGTAAATAGCCCAAAAGGTAGACTTTCAATCGTGAATGATTCGCCGATTGGAATTTTTGACTCTGGGGTTGGTGGGCTAACTGTAGCCCGCGCAGTGATCGACCAATTGCCGAACGAATCAATAATTTATGTTGGCGATACCGCCAACACCCCTTACGGACCAAAGAGCATCCCAGAGGTGCGTGAACTTGCCCTAGCCGTAATGGACCGCCTGGTAAGTGAGGGCGTAAAACTTTTAGTCATTGCCTGTAACTCAGCCTCGGCTGCTGTTCTTAGAGATGCTCGCGAGCGATACACCGTGCAGCTTGGCATTCCAGTGGTTGAAGTTATTCAACCAGCGGTGAGACGAGCAATGGCATCAACCAGAAACAAAAAAGTAGGCGTGATTGGAACTGAGGCCACCATATCCTCCAAAGCCTACGAGGATGCATTTGCAGCCGCGGTAGATACAGAAATTTTTAGCGCGGCCTGTCCGCAGTTTGTTGATTACGTTGAAAAGGGAATTACCTCTGGAGCCGAGCTTCTCTCGGTGGCAAAGCAATATCTGGAACCAATCCGCCTGGCCGGTGTAGACACATTGGTTCTAGGTTGCACACACTACCCATTGCTTACAGGTGCAATTTCCTACGTGATGGGTGAAGATGTCACGCTGGTTTCAAGCGCTGAAGAAACTGCCAAGGATGTTTATCGCACATTAGTCGAGCACAAAATAGAGCGCACTGCTAAAACGCCACCGAGCTTGGTTTTTAAAGCAACCGGCGATGCCAAGTCCTTTGAGGCGCTGGCCCATAGATTCTTAGGTCCCGAGGTAAAGAAAGTAGAAGAAATTCGATGACAGTTCGCGCTGACGGAAGAAAACCAAACCAACTTAGAACTGTAACCATTGAGCGTGGTTGGAGTGATCACGCTGAGGGTTCAGCGCTGATTACTTTTGGTGGCACGAAAGTTTTATGCACTGCATCTTTTACCGCAGGTGTACCAAGGTGGAAAGTTGGCAAAGGCGAGGGCTGGGTAACTGCTGAGTACGCAATGCTGCCAAGGGCAACCCATGATCGCAATGACCGTGAAGCGGTAAAAGGAAAAATTGGCGGACGCACTCACGAGATTTCAAGATTGATTGGTCGAAGCCTTCGCGCAATTGTTGATGTCCGTGAACTTGGTGAAAACACAATCGTAATTGACTGCGATGTTCTACAGGCCGATGGTGGTACCCGAACAGCGGCAATTACCGGTGCCTACATCGCCTTGGCTGATTCAATTGCTTGGGCCAGAGAAAACAAACTCATTCCAGCCAAAGCAAAGCCGCTGATTGACAGTGTGGCAGCAGTTTCAGTTGGCATCATCGATGGCGAGCCTTTTCTTGATTTGGCTTACACCGAGGATGTTCGTGCTCACACCGATATGAACGTTGTTGTTACAGGCAGCGGAAAGTTTGTTGAGGTTCAGGGTACTGCTGAAGGGGTTCCTTTTGATCGCGCTGAACTGGATTCACTGCTTGATTTGGCGCTGCAGGGAACGGCAGATCTCACAGCGCAGCAGCAGAGCTCATTGGGCGATTAGTTATGAAATTGGTCCTGGCCACGCATAATCAACACAAGGTTCAAGAGGTCGGCGCAATTCTTAGCCAGTCAGTTAAGGACTTAGAGCTTTTGGGCTACGACGGACCAGAGCCGATTGAAGATGGCAAATCTTTTTTGGAGAACGCGCTAATCAAAGCACGTGCTGCCTACCTACACACCGGGCTTCCAGCAATTGCCGATGACTCGGGAATTGCTGTTGAAATACTTGGCGGCTCGCCTGGAATTTTTAGTGCCGGCTGGTCTGGGACAAGAGATAACGAGACGAATAGAAATCTCTTGTTAGCTCAACTAATTGATGTGAAAGAAGAAAACAGAGCAGCATCTTTCATTTGCACAATTGCAATGGTTGATGAAGAGGGTGAGGTTTCATTCACTGGAATCTGGCCTGGGCGTGTGGCCTTTGAAGAAAAAGGCCCAAATGGATTTGGTTATGATCCAGTATTTATCCCAGATGGATTTGAGGTTACTGCTGCTGAGCTTGAGCCAGAGGTTAAGAATTCGATTAGCCATAGATCTATGGCTTTAGAGCAGCTAGCAAACTACCTATTGACGAAGTAAGGCTTCAATCTTTCGTTGCTTGCGGGTCTTAAGAATCTCAACAACGATTGGCACAGTGGTAAGCACCAGGAACGCCAAAGTCACGTATTCAATGTTGCTTGCCACAAAAGGTATCTGGCCTAGAAAATAACCGAGAGATGTTATTCCGGTACCCCAGACAACCACACCGATTATGTTGAACTTCAAGAACTTGCGGTAGTTCATCTGACCAATTCCAGCGGCTACTGGAACAAAGGTGCGCATCACTGGAACAAAGTGCGCCAGAATAATTGCCTTGGCACCATACTTCTCAAAAAAGGCATTCGTGGCAGACACATTTTTTTGGCTAAAAAACTTTGACTCAGTTTTATTAAAGATCGATGGCCCGGCTTTGCGCCCAATCCAATAACCCGTTTGATCTCCTAGCCATGCAGATGCTGTAATCACCGCGCAGGCAATCCAAATTGGCACCGGAACAACTTGATCACCGGATGGCCAACCAACGGCACCGGTCGAAATCATTAGTCCAGTGGCAAATAGCAATGAGTCACCGGGTAGAAAGAAACCAACCAGCAGGCCGGTCTCGATAAAAATAATGGCGCAAACGCCAATCAGCGCATAGATGCCAAATGAGGAGATTAAGGTCTCTGGTTCAAGCCAATCGATGCCGAACATGATCTCCTAAGTTATTTGCACTCGTGCCCCTAGCAGGAATCGAACCTGCGCCCCCGCCTCCGGAGGGCGGTGCTCTATCCCCTGAGCTATAGGGGCAAAAGGGTTGTGTTAAGACTAACAGCGCCCTTCCCTTAGGTTCAGGCCCAAAACGACTGTGAAAATGACTACAAAGTATGATTGAACTTAATTCTTGACCAACGGAGGCCTTTTGGGCCTCCTTTTTACTAAGGACCAACTTTGACTCCAGCCGAGCTATCCGCGGCGATCATCAAATCCATTGCTGCCGTTCAGGCCAATGGCCAACTAGCCGCGGGCGAGCTACCTACCGAAGTAGTAGTGGAGCGGCCAAAGAATCGTCAGCACGGTGACTGGTCAACAAATGTTGCCATGCAGTTAGCTCCAAAATTTGACCTAAGCCCAAGAGCTTTTGCGGAACTGATTACCGGCGAGCTTAAAAAGATTTCTGGGGTTGAGGGTGTTGAGATTGCTGGCCCTGGTTTCATAAACCTAAGCGTTAGTGCAGCATCTGTTGGAAGCATCGCAAAGGTAATTGTTGAGACCGGCAATAGTTATGGTCACGGCAACGACTTAGCTGGGGTCAAGCTAAATCTAGAGTTTGTATCGGCAAATCCAACTGGACCGATTCACATGGGTGGAACTCGTTGGGCAGCTGTTGGCGACTCGCTGGCTCGAATCTTTGAAGCGCAGGGTGCAGCAGTTACTCGTGAGTACTACTTC
>WLGC01000051.1 GCA_009703465.1 Actinomycetota bacterium
AAATTCGAATCTGGACCTCATTTACTTGAAAAAGGCGAGGTCTTCAAAATCACTATCAAAGACGTTGTTGGCACCAAAGAAATCTGTGGAACAACTTTCAAAGGTCTCTGCGGTGACGTCAAAGTTGGCGACCAGCTTCTGATTGACGATGGCAAAGTTGCACTGAGAGCCACCGAAGTGACTGCTGACACAGTTGTCACCGTGGTTGAGGTTCCAGGATATGTTTCTAACAATAAGGGAATTAATCTTCCAGGGGTTGCTGTAAATGTTCCTGCACTATCTGAGAAAGATGAAGATGACCTACGTTGGGCAATAGGTATCGGTGCTGACATGATTGCACTTTCCTTTGTACGAAACGCATCGGACATAGTTCGTGTCCACGAAATCATGGATGAAGAAGGTAAGCGCTTACCGGTTATTGCCAAGATTGAAAAACCTCAGGCTGTAGAGGCCCTCGAAGAAATCATTGATACCTTCGATGGGATTATGGTTGCTCGTGGAGATCTTGGTGTTGAGCTTCCTTTTGAGCAAGTTCCGCTGGTGCAGAAGAGAGCGATTGAACTTGCCAGGAGATGGGCAAAGCCTGTCATCGTTGCCACTCAAATGCTAGAAACAATGATCGATAATCCAAGACCTACAAGAGCCGAGGCCTCCGACGTGGCCAACGCTATTCTTGATGGCGCAGATGCGGTAATGCTTTCTGGAGAGACCTCTGTAGGAAAGTGGCCGGTAGAAACCGTTCAGGCCATGGCTCGAATTATTGAATCGACTGAGGACAACGGTCTAGAGCGAATCCCAGCATTGGGATCTCGTCCGCACACACACAGTGGTGCGGTTTCACTGGCAGCGGTTGAGATTGCGGAACTGCTTGGCTCTAAGTTTGTCTGCGTCTTCACCGAGTCAGGTGATTCATTGCGAAGAGTCGCGCGTCTGCGATCAGCGGTTCCAACCCTTGCCTTTACGACAAGCGAAACCGTGCGCAATCGACTTTCTTTAGTGTGGGGTTCAAATACCTTCATGGTTGACCCTGTTGAACACACAGATCAGATGATGAATCAGGTTGACCAGCTAATGCTTTCAACCGGCAAGGCTTCAGTTGGTGAAGAAGTAGTCGTTGTTGCTGGTACTCCACCAGGGGTTGCCGGATCTACTAATACTCTTCGAGTTCACCAAGTTGGCTCCTCAAACTAACTGAGAGATTTTTTAGCATAAAAAATGACCCCATCAAGTGGGGTCATTTTTTTGTGCCGAAGGCGGGACTTGAACCCGCACTCCTTTCGGAAAAGCATTTTGAGTGCTCCGCGTCTGCCATTTCGCCACTTCGGCCTATCGAGAATTCTAGCCGATTGGAATTGGTAAAGAAATTCCTGCTGACCTGCACGTGATTGTGGGCTTGAGGTTTAGGCTAAAACCATGGATGAGCAGCAGGTAAAGCGCAGGGTTATTGTTGCCGAGGATGAGTCCATTATTCGAATGGACATTGTCGAAACGCTTCGCGATAACAATTTCGAGGTAGTGGCCGAAGCCTCTGATGGCGAAGAGGCTGTTGAGTTAGTTCGAAAGCACTCACCAGATCTTCTAGTCATGGACATAAAAATGCCGAAGCTAGACGGAATCTCTGCTGCTGAACAACTCATCGGTAGCGGAACCCCGATAGTATTCCTAACTGCATTTAGTCAGAAAGAACTGGTTGAACGAGCGGGCGAAGCCGGCGCTATGGCCTATGTGGTCAAACCTTTTACCCCGAGCGATCTGCTGCCAGCAATAGAGATAGCCCTAAGTAGGCACGCTCAGCTATCGCAGTTAGAAGCAGAAATTGTTGATCTGAACGAGAGATTTGAAACTAGAAAACTCATTGATCGAGCAAAAGGAATCTTGAACGAGAAAATGAACCTGACTGAACCTGAGGCCTTTAGGTGGATTCAAAAAGCTTCGATGGATCGTCGTCTCACCATGCAGGAAGTTGCATTAACGGTGATTGAGCAACTAGGCGCTAAGACAGCGGTCCTAGATAGCAAAGAAAAAAATTAATCCTTCGTCTTCAAGTAGTTCGTAATTCGAACAGTGGAGAGTCTTTTGCCATCCGAATCTGAAACGACTATTTCGTGGACAGTCAGATTCTTTCCAAGGCTGATCGCCGTGCAAACCCCGGTGACAATTCCTTCGCTACAAGCACGAGTGTGCGAGGCGCTGACTTCTATGCCCATAGCAACCTTTTCTGGATGCGCCCATACATTGGCAGCGAAACTACCCAGACTTTCCCCAAGAACTACGTGCGCTCCACCGTGCAAAACTCCAAGGGGTTGCGTGTTTCCAAGCACCGGCATCGTTGCCACTGCTCGCTCAGCGGAAAGTTCGATTAACTCGATTCCCATACGATCAGCCAATGGTCCTAGACCGCGCTCCTTCAGAAGAGCAACCGCGGCCGGTGATAGCTTTGGCTCTGACATGGATCCTCCTCGGGGGAATTCTGGCTGACTTAGATTGCGATTAGGCTTGAATCATGACTGCTGCTAAAAAGCCTACACTTTTGCTTGTTGACGGTCATTCACTTGCCTTTAGAGCTTTCTACGCGCTCAACCCCGATAACTTTCGCACCTCGGATGGTCAGCACACGAACGCTGTGCATGGCTTCATTTCCATGTTGCTCAACATTCTGCAGACTGAGAATCCGACCCATCTTGCTATTGCCTTCGATCTATCGCGTTTTTCGTTTCGGACGGAAGAGTATCCGGATTACAAAGGAACTAGGGGTGAAACACCCGTTGAGTTCATCGGACAAACAGAATTGCTTCAAGAAGCACTATCTGCAATGAACATCAAAACGATTACTCGCGAGAACTACGAAGCCGATGACGTCCTTGCCAGCTTGGCTGACCAAAGTGCGGCACAGGGCTACGAGGTTTTTGTGGTCTCGGGAGACAGGGACACTTTTCAGCTCATCGGGCAGACTACAACTATTCTCTATCCGGTTAAGGGCGTCATGAATCTAGCTCGCATGGATGATGCCGCAGTTGTTGAGAAGTATGGAATTCATGCCAAGCAGTATCCAGATCTCGCTGCTCTGGTGGGTGAAACTTCAGATAACCTACCAGGTATTCCAGGGGTTGGGCCAAAAACTGCAGCCAAGTGGTTGCAACTTTATGAAACTCTCGACGGAGTGTTGAATGCTGCTGACCAGATTTCCGGCAAAGTAGGCGAGAGCCTGAGAGAGCATCGAGACCTTGCCGTGAGAAACAGAAGACTCAATCACCTGGTTCGAGATCTCGACTTCGACTTTGAGATTGATTCGCTGAAGTTAGTTGGCGTCAACGAAGCGGCGGTAAGAGCAGTATTCAGCAAGCTGCAATTCAAAACCTTAACAGAGCGGGTTTTACGCTTGAGGGGAGTGCAGGAAGGTCAGGCAAAACCAAAGGAAACTGCTGCCAGCAATGAAAGTGAATCGATAGAGCCTGAGCAGGTCTTTGGCGAAGTGAAAGTTCCAGAACCAGAAGTGTTGAGCTCCAAGGATTTGCAAAAGTTCATTTCTGGAAAAAAGCAGGCAATCGGTGTTGCTTTTTCTTTCAGCGAAGACGCTGTTATCGAGGTGGGACTTGCCACCGAAACTCAAAGAGTTTCATGGTCCCCGAAGAGCAACTCAGAGCTAAAGCAAGAGCTTGGAGCTTGGTTGGCAGACGCTCAAAAGATCAAAGCAATTCACCAGTCAAAAGATGTCATGAAGCAACTGCTCGATCAGGACATAGTTCTTCTTGGAGTCGATTACGACACCGCCCTTCTCGGTTATTTGCTTGATCCAACGCAGAAGGATTTTTCAATAGATTCTCTCGCTCTGAGATATCTTGGTTTCGCTGTTACTCGAGAAGATCCGAATCAACTAATTCAAAGCGCTGAGGGTGCCGCTTCGCTGAACGCTTGGCTGACTCTAGGCCTTGTCGAAAGACTGCATAGCGAGGTTGCTAAAAAAGATCAGATTCGCGTTTATTCAGAGGTTGAAATGCCAACGAACTCAGCTCTTGCGCAGATGGAGCACTACGGCATAGCTATTGATGTTAAAAAGCTAGATGACCTTTTTGAAAGACTTTCTGGTGAAGTCAACTCCGTTGCAAAAAAAGCATTCAAGATTATTGGTCACGAAATCAACCTTGCCTCTCCTAAGCAGCTTCAAACAGTTTTGTTCGATGAACTTGGAATGACTGGAACAAAAGCTTTGAAGACTGGATTTTCAACAAACGCTGCGGCGCTTCGTGAGCTTTACGAACAGAACGAACATCCATTCTTGGCTCTTCTACTTGAACACAGAGAGGTAACCAAGATCAGGCAGATCGTCGAGACCTTGCTCAAGGCTGTCGCCTCTGATGGACGCATCCACACAAACTATGTGCAAACAGGTACTTCCACCGGCAGGCTGTCTTCAGAGAACCCAAACTTACAGAACATTCCAATACGAAGCGAACGCGGCAGAGAGATCAGGGACGCTTTCGTGGTCGGTGAGGGGTTTGAAACCCTTCTAAGCGCAGACTATTCGCAGATTGAAATGCGCATCATGGCTCATCTTTCAGAGGATGACGGGGTGATTGAAGCTTTTAGGACAGGTGAGGATCTACATAGATTTGTTGGTGCTCGACTATTTGGAGTGGCCCCAGCGGATGTCACATCGGACATGAGATCAACAGTAAAAGCCATGAGCTATGGTCTGGTCTATGGCCTAAGCGAGTATGGGCTGGCAAAGCAGTTACGAATAAGTAATTCGGAAGCAAAGCAACTGATGGCTGATTACTTCAGTCGTTTTGGGGGAGTAAGAAAGTATCTCGCTGAGGTGGTCGAAGAAGCCAAGGCCAAGGGCTTCACGCAGACTATTTTTGGTCGGCGCAGACCCTTTGAGGATTTAAACAGCCGGGTGTTCCAAATCCGAGAAAATGCCAGAAGAGCAGCCCTCAACGCTCCTATTCAAGGCACTGCTGCGGACATCATGAAACTAGCAATGACCTCGATTCACCAAGAAATTCAGGCCCTAGGGCTTAAGAGCCGCATGCTTCTTCAGGTTCACGATGAGTTGGTTTTTGAGGTCTATAAAGGCGAACTCGAGCAACTTAAGGCGATGGTCGTAGAGAAAATGAGCAAAGTTGTTGAGCTTTCCGTGCCTCTTGAGGTTCAATTGGGCGTCGGCCCTAGCTGGGACCAGGCTGGTCATTAGCGGACCAAAAAGGGTAGAATTGGGCAGCAATCTAAAGATTGCAATCCCTATCCATTGCCAAACTGGAACGTCGCTCTGCGATGTTTTTTGCCCGGCCCGAGAATATCCCGATAAGAGTAAAACTAAATATGATCACCAACACAACCAAACAAATCGCTGTCAATGACATCGGATCTGCTGAAGACTTTCTAGCAGCAGTAGAAGCCACACTTAAATTCTTTAACGACGGCGACCTAATCTCAGGAATCGTTGTAAAGATTGACCGCGATGAGGTCCTACTAGACGTTGGCTATAAAACAGAGGGTGTAATTCCTTCTCGCGAACTTTCAATCCGCCATGATGCGGACCCTTCAGAGATTGTCTCTGTTGGAGACACTGTCGAAGCCCTTGTCCTTCAGAAAGAAGACAAAGAGGGACGCCTTATTCTTTCCAAGAAGCGCGCACAGTACGAGCGTGCCTGGGGTGATGTTGAAAAGGTAAAGGAAGCAGACGGCGTTGTAAACGGAGTTGTGATTGAGGTTGTAAAGGGTGGACTTATCGTAGACATCGGTCTTCGTGGTTTCTTGCCGGCTTCGCTAATCGAACTTCGTCGCGTGCGCGACCTAGCGCCATACCTTGGTCAAAAGGTTGAGGCTAAAATTCTTGAGCTCGATAAGGCTCGAAACAACGTAGTACTTTCTCGACGAGCACTGCTTGAGGAATCACAGTCCGCTTCAAGAAGCACATTCCTTGCTGATCTTGCCAAGGGTCAAATCCGTACCGGTGTTGTTTCGTCTATCGTAAACTTTGGTGCCTTTATCGACCTTGGTGGCGTTGACGGTTTGGTCCACGTATCAGAGCTTTCATGGAAGCACATCGAACACGCTTCAGAAGTTGTTGAAATTGGCCAGGAGGTAACCGTTGAAGTTCTTGAGGTAGATCAAGAGCGTGAGCGCGT
>WLGC01000052.1 GCA_009703465.1 Actinomycetota bacterium
GTGGGTCATTACCGCCGAGAGTTTTTCTTCCAGACCAAAGCGGCATTTGCTCAAGCGTGATACCCATAGCCTTGGCTGTGTTTCGGCCAAGGTGCTGATCTGGAAAGAATAGAACTCGCTGGCCTCTTTCAAAAGCCCACTTTAAAACAACTTCAGCATTTGACGATGTGCAAACAATGCCGCCGTTTTCGCCACAGAAACTCTTTAGCGCAGCAGATGAGTTCATGTAGGTAACTGGAATGACTGGCATGCGTCCATCGGCGTCTGGCTGGTTCCCAAAAAGCTCGGTCAATTCATCCCAGCACTGGGCTACAGAGTCGGTGTCTGCCATATCAGCCATTGAGCAACCGGCGGCAAGGTTCGGCAAGATTACTGATTGGTTATCACCAGAGAGAATGTCGGCTGTCTCTGCCATGAAGTGCACACCGCAAAAAACAATTGCTTCTGCCTCAGGGTGAGCCTTTGCAGCGTTGGCTAGCTGAAATGAGTCGCCAAGGTAGTCAGCGTGCTGAACAACTTCTTCTCGTTGATAGAAGTGACCGAGAATCACTACCTTGTCGCCAAGAATTTCTTTAGCAGACCTAATGCGTTCGTGCAGCTCTTCATCGGTTGCAGTTTTGTATTCATCTGGCAGCGCACCTTGCTTAGGGGAGTTGCTCGGTATTTGATCCTCACTTGAGGCGCCAGGTCCATAGGCGATAGGTGCGCCGTCAAATTCCCAAGGACCCTTTGCTAAAGAAGTGCTGCAAGTTGTCTCTGCAGATTTTCCTTTAACAATTAGTTGAATTCTTTGGTTGACCGATGCTGTGGTCATTTTCTTTCTCCTGTGTTGAGTGGGCCTTGGTCGGTTAGGTCGATGCTTGAGTCATATCGATAAAGTTTTGGGGGTCGATGCCTGGTTCCCTCAAGACGTTCACTTGTTGCAACGACTGCACCATTTCCTTGAACCATTCGGCGAAAGTTTCCCGGATCAAGAGCACGACCGAGAACCGCCTCATAGACCTCGCGCAATTGCGCCAAAGTAAATCGCTCACCAAGAAAACCGTGAGCTAATCTGCTGTATTCAAGTTTGTTTCTAAGTCGCCATAGTGCGTACTCAACAATCAAACTGTGATCAAAAGCAAGTGGATCTAACTGGTCCGCCCAGAACCATTGGACATTTTCACCTTCAACAGCTTCGGCTGCTTCTTCGCTACCGACAAGTGCCCAATAAACAATTGAAACAACTCGATCTTCAGCAAGATCATTTGGTGACCGATCAAGATTCCCAAAAGCGTAAAGCTGTTCAAGATAGCGAGGGTGAAGACCAGTAGTTTCAAGTAGGTTTCGAGAAGCAGCCGTTGCTAAATCCTCATTCATTGAAAGCGGTCCACCCGGAAGAGCCCAGAGGCCAAGATATGGTTTCTTGATTCTTCTTACCAACGCAATGGCTAGTTGCATTGCTCCAGCTTGATTTGGCCGCAGAGTAAAAATTACTGTCGAAACAGCAAGAGTGGGAACACCAGAATCAGCGCTTGCCAATTTAGACACTGCAGCTCCTTCCCATAAATGCCGACTAAAAGTCAAAGAGACTTTATCTAGGGTCATCTTACAGTCAAAATGACTCTTACTCAACTTGATGAAACCGGCTTTTGGCTCAGTCCCGGGCTAAATCCCTGGGGTTAGCCTTGAAGCCAAATGAGTTTTCAGGATGAATTGCTGGCCCCGCTGCTAAATGATGAGGCTGCCCTGATTGCCATGCTGGCAAAGAACTTTGACCAGCGGGACCAAGAGGTAATCAAGACCGTGGTTGAAATAGATGACCTGCCAACAATTGCCAGGCTGGAAAATGTCGGCTTTCAAATTGGCCGAGCTTTTAGCAAAGGTAAAAAACGATACTTGAGACTAAGTTGTGATCGTTATGACTACGTTCGCTTAATGGCCGAGGCCAAGATGGCCGAGCATTTGGACTTGAACGAGTGGTCATTCGGTTTTGATAGTGCAAAACGAAGAGCCGGTCTTTGCAACTACACCGATAAGGAGATTTCTGTTTCTAGACACATGGTTGATATCCATAACATGGATGAAACGCTACAGGTTGTTCTACACGAAATAGCACATGCTCTGGCTGGAAAAAATGCGGGACACACAAAAAAATGGCTCAAGGTTGCAAAGTCAATTGGTTATCGCAACGAGGAATTTACCGGCAACGAAATTGCGGTTGAAACTGCCACCTGGATTGGCGCCTGCCCAAATGGCCACCGTCACTATCGTTACCGCAGGCCAACAAGAATGCTCAGTTGTTCGATTTGTTCACCGGGCTTTAGTGCTAGAAATTTAATTCGTTGGCGTCACCGCGACGAAGTGCTACCCAACTTTTGAGAATTCAATAACCAAAAGAGAAACTATGGCACCGGCAAAAAAGTTCAGCCAAATGAATTTCTTCCAACCGCGATTAGCTTTTTCGCAGGTTTCATCAGTGATGTTCCAAAATTGCCCAACGATAATTAGGTAGGGGATTGCGGCAACCGCTGCCCAAGTAGCAAGGCTTTGAGTAGTTAGAAGTAGCAGTCCGGCTAGTAGGTAGCTGGCCATGGCAAATCTAACTGTCAGACGGGCTCCAATAACAGTTGCTATGGAAGAAATTCCGCCAATTCGATCAGCCTTGACATCCTGGACAGCACCAAATGCATGAGAGGCAACTCCCCAAAGGGTGAAGGCAATGACAATTGTCAAAAGTGTGCTGTTCCAGGAATTCACTCCGGCCAGGCTTAAACCAAAAATCATCGGACCGACGAAGTGACTACTGGAAGTTAGTGAATCAAGAAATGGTCGTTCTTTAAATCGCAATCCCTTGGCACTGTAGGCAATTACCGTAAACAGAACCAAATACAACCAGCCAGTTGAGGTGGAGGTACCTGCAAAGGTTAGGTAAGTCACAAAAGGAAAGCACAGCAACACCGATACTCGAACGGTAAGGCGATGCCACTTTGGATCCAGCAACGCTCCCTCGATGCCACCTTTTCTGGGGTTGTTTAGATCACTCTCATAATCAAAAACATCATTGATTCCATACATCAGCAGGTTGTAGGGAATTAAGAAAAACAGTGTGCCAATCCAAAGAGTGGCACTTAGCTCGCCGGTGGCTAACCAATAGGAAACAAAGAAAGGGTATGCGGTATTGACCCAGGAGATAGGCCTAGATGACCAAAAGAGTTGCTTGAGAGCCTCCACTTTTACCTCTTTGATTTTTCTTGGTTATCAATACCAAAGACTTTGGAAAGAATAGCAACTAGCAGTGGGCCGGCTAAGGAGTAAGAGAAATCTTCAATCGGAGCTAAACCTATTTTTATACCTGATATGAGTTCCTCGTCGTAAGCAACTATTCCGGTGCCAATAATCAGATTGTCAAAAACGGCAGTGATTATCAGCAGTGCTCCGGTGGCCAACAAAATTGCCCGCCAAGGTAATTGCTTTCGCATGAACAGACCGATTACAAGAAGTGGAACTAGGAAAAAAACATTCATGACAAAGTAGGTCATTTTTTACCCACTTTTTCAAATGCCCTAAGTAGAAGCAGGGATGTGTAACTGAGAACAATCAAGAAGAAAATTTCTTCTAGCGGAAGTTCCTCGTAGACAAGAATCCCTGTTAGAAAAGGTGTGGTTCCTCGAAAAAATACACCGAGTTTTATTCCCACCACGTCCCAGGCGAGAAAGAATAAAACCGGGATTGCAATCAGTAAAAAGTGTTTCTTTGATTTAGCAAAAGCCAACTTGTGGCGGTAATCAAGCAGGGCTAAGCCCAGGATTGATATAAGTAGTGCGCTTAGGTAGAAAAAGCTCACTTGAGCCCCTTCCACCCATTCTCACCAATCGGGGTAATTTCATTAGCCAATGGACCAGCTGAGCGGTCGTCGACTAGGAGCTTATAAATAAGCTCAGCACCGATAAGGCACATCGGTAATCCAATGCCTGGAATGGTGTGGTGGCCAGCGTAGTAAAGGCCCTTTACCTTCTTACTGCGGTTGGTAGGCCTAAAGAATGCGCTCTGGCGAAGAGTGTGCGCCATGCCCAGTGCAGTGCCTGACCAGGCATTCATGTCATCGACAAAATCTTTTGGACCAATGGTTCTTCTAACAACAATTCGCTCGGCAAGATCTGGAATCTCGCACCAGTTGGAAATTTGCTCGATGATTTTGTCAGCAGCTGCCTCAAAGTCTGGATCACCCTTGCCATCAATTCCACCGCTACCAAGGGAAGGATCAGCAGCAATTGGAACTAGAACGAATAGATTTTCATAACCCTCCGGTGCAACACTTGAATCGGTGACACTTGGTGCGCAGATATAAAGCGAGGCTGGAGTAGGAATCTTGCTGGTGGCACCGGTTTTTCTCTTTTGCTTAGGGGTGCGGAAAACTTCTTCAAAGTTTTTGGCCCAGTCATCGGTGTACAAGAGTGTGTGGTGATCAAGTTGCGGAACTTTTCCCTTGACGCCGAGATACATAAGCATCGCTGAAGGGCCTGGAACTTTGTCTTCCCACCACTTAGCCGGCAGGGTCTGATCGTCTGGATTTAGAAGTGTGGTTTCAATGTGATGAAGGTCAGCGTTTCCGATGACGACATCGGCCGGGTAGAAGATTTCACCAACATAAACTCCGGTAGCGCGGCCGTTGGAGGTGGCAATCTTGGTGACTTTTGAGTTGACCTTCACCTCAGCGCCGTGCTTTATGGCAAGGGCTTCGATGGATTCAATTATTTTGTAAAGCCCACCCATTGGATAGAAGACTCCAACATTCATATCCACGTGAGTCATCAGGTGATACATGCTTGGAGTGTCATACGGTGAAGCACCCAGAAACACAGCTGGAAAGTTCAAGATTTTGCGAAGTCTGGCATCTTTTACATGTTTGCCAGCAAATGAATCTAAAGAAGTAAGTAGGTGGCGAACAAAATTTGCCGCGCGAACCAACACCTCAGGCTTCACAAATGATTTTGCATTTTGAAAGTTTGTGTATAAAAAGTGCTTAATCGAGAGGTTGTAGGTATCTTCGGCTGAGTCGATGTAATCCTGTAGGCGCTTTCCGGCACCAGGCTCAATTTCATCAAAGAGTTTCTTGTTTAATTCCAAATCTTTACGAATCACCAGAGTTTCTTTATGGCCTTCGTTTCTGGTTTGGTATGCCGGGTCAAGTTGCACCAGGTTCAGTTGTTCTTTAGCAGTGGTTCCCATCAACTTAAAGAATTGCTCAAAGGCATCAGGCATTAGATACCAAGAAGGACCTAGGTCAAAGGTGAATCCATCTTTTTGCCAAAGCCCTGCCCGGCCGCCAACTCGCTCACGTGCTTCAAGCAGGGTCACTTTCATTCCAGCTTTAGCAAGAATTCCTGCGGTTGCAAGTCCTGCAATTCCGCCACCGATAACTACTGCTGTTTTTTGACTCATTTAGGCACCAATCCAATAAAGGCCCTTAGAAGAATCAATATTTTCTTTGGGTTTGAAACACGGATACGTTTTTCTAGCAATTTATTTGCCGGAGTTTTAGAGATTTTGTTGTTTAGCTCCTCAAAAAATAACAGCGCCGCCCCGACTGCTCTTTGTGAGCCGGGCCCAAGTTTTTGAAGTGCTGACTTAGCTAAAACCAAATCTTTCCTTATGTCTGCAATTAGACGGTCACGCTCGGCATTATTGAATTCATCAACGTTGATCAATGGAAAGTAGGAGCGTCCAAGTTTGTCAAAGTCAGCGGATAGATCGCGCAAGAAATTAACCTTTTGAAAAGCTGCTCCAAGTGCTCGAGCGCCAGCTACTAAGTCTTCCTTTTCAGAAGTACTCACTGGTTTTTGGCTAATAAAGACCTGTAGACACATTAGGCCAACCACTTCGGCTGATCCGTATACATAAGTCTCAAAGCTGCGCTTGTCATGCACTCGCTGCACTAAATCGGTGCGCATTGAATTAAAGAAGGGCTGGACTATGTCCCTTTTGATGCCCACCTCGCGGGCAGTTAGTGCAAAAGCGTGAATGACAAGATTTGTGCTGAATCCGCACTCCATAGCTCGGTAAGTTTCTTGTTCGAATTTATCCAGCA
>WLGC01000053.1 GCA_009703465.1 Actinomycetota bacterium
ATCAATCTGTCCATCAACCGGCATCAAAGGCTCACGAGTAACATCGCCAGCAAGAAGTGCCGCGGTGCCAAGACCGCAATCAAAATTTAGTTCTGGAAGCAGAGCTGCCAAATGAGCTCCCATAGAAATTCCAATTGAAGAATCCAGCGCAGAGGAAATAACAACCGGTAGTCCCGCATCCTTGGCAATTTCAAGGCTGCGAGAAATTCCACCAAGCGGAGCAACTTTCAGAACCAAAATATCGGCAGCGTTTGCCTGGGCCACTGCAAGCGGGTCAGTTACTTTTCTAACTGATTCGTCAGCGGCTATCTTCACCGGTATTTGATCTTTGGCCAAAGTTAGTTTCACCTCGGCAAGCTCGGCGATAGTTTCTACCGGCTGCTCAAAATAATCAAGTGGTATTTCTTGAGAATCTAAATCTCGAATTAGCTCTAGCGCCTGCTCAACACTTAAATTTCCATTTGCATCAAGTCGCAGTTTTGCATTTGGGTAGAGGGCTCTAACCTCTTTGATTCTTTGAATATCTTCTGCCTGGCTTTGACCTGCTTCAGCAACTTTTATCTTCACGGTGCCAAAGCTGCCAAACCTAGCCAAGATTGCAGCCACCTGATCTGGGGCTACCGACGGCAGGGTCGCATTCACCGGAATTTTCTGACGAGCCACATCAGGTAAATTGCTGTAGCCAAACTCAATTGCTGCAGTTAGCCAGGCGGCGGCTTCTTCATCTGGGTATTCAATAAAAGGAGCCCACTCAGCCCAGCCTTCAGGCCCTTCAAAAATAAGTACTTCCCGCTGGGTCAGTCCTCTGAATTTATTGCGCAGCGGCAGCGAAACCACCCGGGCGGTCTGGGTCAGCTCTGCCAAGGAGGGAATAGGGGTTTGCTTCACATTGTTAGTCTAGATTCATGACGCACAAGGTATCGGAGCTCTTTGACGAGCGGATCTGGCAAGAGGTATCGGGGTTTGAAGACCTCGAGGATGTGACCTATCACCGTCACACAACCCTTGGCATCGTGCGGGTGGCGTTTAATCGCCCAGAGGTTAGAAATGCATTTAGGCCACAAACAGTTGATGAGCTTTACCGCGCTTTAGATCACGCTCGTATGGAATCAAAGGTGGGCGTTGTTCTGCTTACCGGTAACGGCCCATCAGCAAAAGACGGTGGTTGGGCGTTTAGCTCAGGTGGCGATCAGCGAGTTCGCGGTCGTGATGGCTACAAATATGCCGATGGCGAGACTGCCGAAACTATTGATGCCGGTAAAACTGGCAGACTTCACATCCTTGAGGTGCAGCGACTAATTAGGTTTATACCGAAGGTAGTTATTGCACTGGTGCCTGGTTGGGCTGCTGGCGGCGGACACTCACTCAATGTGGTGGCTGATCTTTCTATTGCTTCAGCTGAGCACGCAAAATTCAAACAAACCGATGCCGATGTTGGATCATTTGATGCCGGTTTCGGAAGTGCCTACCTAGCCCGACAGGTTGGCCAAAAGTTTGCCAGAGAAATTTTCTTTATTGGTGAAGAGTATTCAGCTCAGCGCGCCTATGAACTAGGCGTTGTCAATAAAGTTGTGCCACATAAAGAACTTGAGCAGCACGGTGTTGCTTGGGCAACAGAAATTTTGCGCAAGTCGCCTCAGTCAATTCGCATGTTGAAGTACGCATTCAACATGGTTGACGATGGTCTAATTGGCCAACAACTTTTTGCCGGTGAGGCAACTCGTTTTGCCTACGGAACTGATGAAGCGGTCGAGGGCCGCGATGCGTTTTTAGAAAAGCGTGATCCAGACTGGTCACCTTATCCTTGGCAGTACTAAATATTTTTTATGACCAGAGCGCTAAAGATAGTTCCAGCGAATGACACCTTTGCTGCGCTAATTGCTTTTGCCGATGTGCTTGATGGTAAATCGGCTTTGTTTATTTCAGGTCCTGAAGTAAATGGAGTCAAACCTGAAATTGCAGAATTACCAGATACCGTTTCGGATGACACCGCACTGATTTTAGAAACATCTGGATCAACTGGAACACCAAAGAGAATATCAATTTCTCGAGAGGCACTAATAGCAAGCGCAAAAGCTTCTAGTTTTGCTCTTGATGCAGATGAAACTTCTTCGCAGTGGTTATTGGCATTGCCAATTAATTACATAGCTGGAGCGAACGTGCTTATTCGTTCAATGATGGCCGGCAGCCAACCGGTAATTATGAATACTTCATTGCCATTTACCGCAGAGGCTTTTGCCAGGATGGCAAGTCAAATGAAAGCCGAGAAACGGTTCACCTCACTGGTGCCAACTCAACTTGGCAGACTGGCCCAAGCAATTGACCAAGATGAGTTTCTGCTTGAGCAAATGCGCCGCTTTGACGCCATCTTGGTCGGTGGCCAAGCCGTTGACTATCAACTCCTGGGCCGCCTAGAAGCGCTGGGCATCAACGTTGTGACCACCTATGGTCTAACTGAAACCTCGGGGGGCTGTGTTTATAACGGCATTCCAATCGGGGATACCCAGTTCAAGCTTTTTGATGATCGAGTAAGCATCAAGGGCTCGGTCCTTGCCAATGTTGAAACAGACGCCGATGGATTTTTTGCAACTCAGGACGCCGGCCTTGTTGATGAGTCTGGCAGATTAGCAATACTGGGAAGAATTGACCGGGTGATTAACTCAGGCGGCATAAAGGTTTCGCTAGATCGAGTTGAGCAACTTGCAGCAAGGGTTACCGGTGTGGTTGATGTGGCAGCAACTGCAATTAATGATGTTGAATGGGGCCAGCGAGTAGGTATTGCTTATCTTGGAAGCCCTGAGGTGGCTGATGATATTGCAAAAGCACTGGCTAATGATTTGGGTCCAGCCGGAAAACCAATTCGCTTGCTCCGAGTAGATAAAATTCCAAAGACTTCAAGCTCAAAGAATAATCTTGAAGCTGTAGCAAAACTATTTGAGGAAATAAATTGAAAAAGTCAAAGATCAAGCTCTGGGTAGAAGGCGCGCGTCTCCGCACGTTACCACTGGCAGTTTCTCCAATTGCAATTGGAGCTGGGGCTGCAGCATCAGTTCAAAAGTTTGACTTGCTGCTAAGCCTGCTGGCATTAGCTGTGGCACTATTTCTGCAAATTGGAGTGAACTACGCCAATGACTATTCAGATGGCATTCGCGGGACTGATGATTTTAGAGTTGGTCCACTTCGGTTAACCGGTTCAAAATCTGTGCGGCCAGAAGCTGTAAAACTTGCGGCCTTTATTTTCTTTGGGTTGGCTGCAGTTTCCGGTCTGGTAATTGTTTTGATCACAGCTCAGTGGTGGTTTATTGCCGTTGGAGCTGCAGCAATAATTGCCGCTTGGTTTTATACCGGCGGAAAATCACCTTATGGCTATGCCGGCTTAGGCGAGCTTGCAGTATTTGTGTTCTTTGGTTTAGTTGCTACCTATGGAACTGCATTTATTCAAATAAGAAACTTTGATATGAATGCTCTCATCGGCGCAATTGCGGTTGGGCTTTTTGCAGCAGCAGTATTGATGGTCAACAACATTCGAGATATTGAAACCGATACTTTGGCCAAGAAAAAAACTCTGGCGGTAAAGGTTGGAAAACGTCCCGCTAAGGCAATTTACTTTCTAATGATTTGGCTACCGATGCTGGTGCTAGTTCCTTACTCACTGATTTATCCAGCAACGTTTTTTACCTGGGTAGTGCTGTTTCTATTGATTCCAGCAACGCTGATAGTGGTAACTGCCAAGAGTCCCAAGGAACTGATTTTGGCGCTGAAATTGACCAGCTTTGCCTCGCTGCTCTACGCGGTGCTTTTTGGCCTGGGGCTAGCTCAAATCAACTTTGCCCTCTAACCCGGCCTAGAAGCCACAGGCTCTACTTGGCGGCAGCGTCCTCAGCCTCTGAGTCTTTATCGGTCTTGTTCTTGGTGAAACGGTAGATGGCCTCTGAAACGGCCTCACGCTGCTTACTAAAGAAGATCAGCGATATGGACAGTGAAACTACCGCGGCAATAATTGCCGAAAAGAATGGGTCAAAGCCCAGCAGAAGCATCAGGGCGAGAAAGCCTATAAATAAGCCAACTCGCAGGGTTATGTATCTAAGCCAAGGATTCTTCATGGAATAAGTCTAGGTTTCCCGCTGGTTAGACTTAACCAATGAAGTGGTTTATTTTCGTCATCATCGCAGCGTCAATTCTGGCGGTCTTTGCCGCCGTTTACGGCATCACCTACCTGGTAAATCAAAAGAAGCGTCCAAAATACAAGACCACTGCACCCGATGATGATCCAAAGTTTTTGCGCGATTTGGCAACCCGTCTAAACAGTGAACCAAAACCAGAAGATAAAAAGCCAAACACCGATACACCAAAGCCTGCAGAGAATAACTCAGATCAGGATCCCGAGGCTCCGGATGACAAGCCTGCCAGTGACAAATAGTTCACCGGCTCAAAACTTTGCTGCCAATCTTTTAGCTGCTTTTGCAAAAGCCGGAGTAAGAAATGTTTTTCTAGCACCAGGTGCGAGATCCCAAGCTCTTGCAATTGCTGCCGGTCAATTAGCCGCTGTGAAAAAAATTAATCTTCACGTCAGACTTGACGAGCGCAGCATGGGATTTACCGCTCTTGGAATGGCACTGGCCAACTCTGAGCCATCACTGATAATTACAACCTCCGGAACTGCGGTTGCCAATTTGCATCCAGCAGTTCTAGAAGCACACCACTCAGGAGTGCCACTAATTCTTTTGACAGCAGATCGCCCGCATGAACTGCGTGGTGTTGGTGCTAACCAAACCACAAACCAGGTTGGAATTTTTAGCG
Source organism: Actinomycetota bacterium (assembly GCA_009703465.1). Taxonomy (GTDB): domain Bacteria; phylum Actinomycetota; class Actinomycetes; order Actinomycetales; family Microbacteriaceae; genus Rhodoluna. Next base: position 4,801 of record WLGC01000053.1, read on the forward strand.
ATGCGGTGCGTGATTGTTTTGATGTTGCAGCACCTGAGGGAAAAGAATCTGAAGTTGCCGCTGCAATCGAACTAGTAGAACAAGCCATAGCCAAAAGCATGGGCTTTGACGGTAATCAGCCTGGTCCGGTGCAACTAAACCTTGCTTTTCGCGAACCACTTTCAGCCACCAGCCCAGATGCAGCAGCACTAAATCCAAATCTCAATTTGCCCAAGCAACGGATTGAGCAACCAGAGTTTGCCATGTTGGATGCATCTTTACCCACCGTTGTATTGGCAGGAGCCGGATCAGGTGGGGAAGCAGTTGAACTAGCAGAAGCTTTTGGTTGGCCGCTGCTTGCTGAGCCTTCCTCTGGAGCGCGTGCCGGTGCCAACGCAATCATTGCCTATCGAAGAATTCTTGAAAGCAGTGAACTTGTTGGTGAAATTCGGCGAGTAATAGTTTTTGGAAAACCAACTCTTGGCCGTGCGGCAATCAGATTGCTTTTCAAAGAAGAAGTTGAAGTCGTTGTAGTTAGAAGCAAAGTCATGGGTCACTTTGACGTTTCCAGAAGAGCGGCTCAAGTTGTTGATGAAATCGCCATTGATGACGATGTGGATTTTGAATGGCTAGAGCGCTGGCGAAAAGTAGATCAAGACATAAGACAGGCACAGAGCCAAGATGGATCATTAGATCGTGCCAGCCTGGTTGATGCCGTTTGGGCGGCAACCAGCGAATCAGATCAACTTCTGCTTGGTGCCTCAAGACTTATACGCGAAGCTGATGTTTCAGCCCCGGCTAAACCAATCAGAGTTTTCTCTAACCGGGGCCTTGCCGGAATTGATGGAACGGTTGCAACAGCTACCGGTATCGCAATGGCGCTACCGGAGGGCACAACCAGGGCGCTAATCGGCGATCTGACATTGCTACACGATGCTTCATCACTGGTTATTGATCCGGCAGATGGTGAGTTGAACATTCAGCTGGTAGTAGGAAATGACGGCGGCGGAACAATTTTTAATGGCCTAGAAATGGCCGATCAGTTAGATGCGGCTACTTTTAAAAAGCTCTTCACCACACCGCAGCAGGTTGATCTTTGGCACCTAGCCCAGGCCTACGGCTGGAACTATGTTCGGGTAGAAAGCAACCCAGAGCTAGAGCAAGCACTAAAGACTCCAGCTCGTGTACTGATTGATGTTCGTTTAGAAAACTAAAGCGCTTCTTTGATGGGGCGGAACTTCAGTTCTGTTTCAGAGAGCTCTG
>WLGC01000054.1 GCA_009703465.1 Actinomycetota bacterium
GATGCAGACAATTTTTAACGACGCATTTGAAGATACTCGCAAAGCTTTTGAAACCGTTTTCCCAGTGCTTTTCCCAGGCGGTACCGGTTCCATATTCCTGACTGATCCACAAAATCTTCTAACTACCGGACTTGAAGTTACCGTCAGGCCAGCCGGAAAAAAGATCGAGCGACTTTCATTGCTTTCAGGTGGTGAACGCTCCCTTGCTGCGGTTGCCCTAATGGTTGCAATCTTTAAGGCAAGGCCTTCACCTTTCTATGTAATGGATGAGGTTGAGGCTGCATTGGATGATGCAAACCTTGGTCGACTTCTGCAAATTTTTGAGGACCTAAGATCAAGTTCACAGTTGATTATCATTACTCACCAAAAACGAACTATGGAAATTGCCGATGCGCTCTACGGTGTTTCAATGCGTGAGGATGGCGTCTCAGCGGTGGTTGGCCAGCGCCTTTCCGAAAAGAGCTAGTAAATGGCTTTCCAGTTTTGGAAGAAGAAGAAAGACACTGATCCTGCAGTCCAAGCAACTGATGCAGCTGTCGAAAGCCCCAGCGCCACTCAGGATCACGAAGAACTCGTTGCAGTTGATTTGCCTAAGCGATCAGCCAGAAATGCAATCAAATCAATTTTTTCAAGAATTAAGTTTGATGTTGAGAATTTAGAACTAATCGAAGACACACTTATTCAGGCGGACTTTGGCCTCGAGGCAGCAAGCGAAATAGTTTCTAAGGTCAAAGACTTAGCCAAGAGCCGCGCTGCCAAAACTAATCAAGAGCTGCGTCAAATACTGATTGAGGTAATCGCGCAGGGACTTGAGCACCCGGCAAAAGCGTTGAATCTCAGCAGCGGAGCCACGCCCTATGTGTTGCTGGTGGTTGGAGTTAATGGAGTGGGAAAAACCACCACTATTGGAAAGCTTTCTAACTGGTTAGCGCAAGGCGGCTTCAGAGTAACCATCGGCGCGGCTGATACTTTCCGGGCAGCAGCGGTAGACCAGTTGGCAACGTGGGCTTCACGCGCGGGAGCAAAACTGGTCAAACCAATTCAAGAGGGCCAAGACCCAGCGGCAGTAGCTTTTGAAGCAACTGAACAAGCGGTTCGCGAGGGCGCCGATGTTCTAATTATTGACACCGCTGGCAGATTGCAAAACAAAAGCGACCTAATGGATCAACTTGGAAAAATCTCCAGGGTAATTGAAAAACAGGTGAAAATTGCCGAGGTTCTTTTAGTTCTAGATGCCACCACCGGACAGAACGGATTGACCCAGGCAAAAGCTTTCACTCAAATTGCAAATGTCACCGGTATAGTTTTGACCAAGCTAGACGGCAGCGCCAAAGGTGGAATTGTTTACTCAGTGCAACGGGAACTGGGTATCCCAGTAAAGCTCGTTGGTACCGGTGAAGGCATTGAGGATTTCTCATTCTTTGACGCAGCTGAGTTTGCAGCAGGAATAGTTGGATTGGAAGAGGCATAGTGTTTGGCAATCTCTCCGATCGTTTAGTCGAAACTTTCAAGAACCTTAGAACCAAGGGCAAGCTTTCTCCGGCAGATATTGACACCACTCTGCGCGAGATAAGACGGGCCTTGCTTGAAGCAGATGTTGCCCTAGAGGTTGTTAAATCATTTGTCACTGCTGTTCGAGATCGAGCGCTCAGTGACGAAGTTTCAAAAGCTCTAAATCCCGCTCAGCAGGTAGTTCAGATTGTCGACGATGAGCTGGTTCAAATTCTTGGCGGTGAGCAAAGAAAGCTAGTCTTTGCAAAAACTGCGCCAACTGTGATCATGCTTGCCGGTTTACAAGGTTCAGGAAAAACTACCCTTGCCGGAAAGCTAGCCAAGTGGCTAAAAGAGCAAGGTCAAACTCCAATACTTGTTGCCGCTGATTTACAGCGACCAAATGCGGTGAACCAGCTCCAGGTTGTTGGTGACCGCATTGATGTTCCAGTGTTTGCCCCAGAGCCGGGCAATGGCGTTGGCGATCCAGTTAAGGTCGCCAAGGAATCCATAAAGCACGCCAAGCAGAAAATGTTCAGTGTTGTCATTGTCGACACCGCTGGTCGACTTGGTGTTGATAAAGAACTCATGGCCGAGGCAAAAGCAATTCGCCAAGCGGTGAATCCGGACGAGGTGTTGTTTGTCATAGACGCAATGATCGGACAAGATGCCGTAAATGTTGCTAGGGCTTTTGATGAAGGCGTCGGCATCACCGGTGTTGTGCTGTCCAAGCTAGATGGCGATGCTCGAGGTGGTGCTGCGCTATCGGTGTCTTCTGTCACTGGTAAGCCAATTATCTTTTCCTCTACCGGCGAGGGCATGGATGATTTTGAGCAGTTCTATCCAGATCGCATGGCAAGCCGAATTTTGGATATGGGAGATGTGCTCACTCTCATCGAGCAGACTCAAAAGAGCTTTGATGAAGCTTCGGCTCGGGAAATGGCTGAAAAATTAGCCAAAGACACTTTTACTCTTGATGACTTTTTAGATCAGATGCAGCAGCTTCGAAAGATGGGTTCACTAAAAAGCATGCTGGCGATGATGCCCGGAGCTGGTCAAATGCGTAATCAGTTGGAAAACTTTGATGAGCGTGAGATAGATCGCACCGAGGCAATTATTCGCTCAATGACTAAAGCTGAGCGTCTACAGCCAAAAATCTTGAACGGCTCCAGAAGATCTCGAATTGCTAAGGGCTCTGGAATGACCGTCACTGATGTGAATTCACTAGTAAACCGCTTTGAGCAGGCGGCAAAAATGATGAAAACTGTCGCCAAGGGCGGTGTGCCACAAATGCCCGGTATGCCTGGCATGCCTGGCATGGGCGGCGGGTTCATAGGTGGTCGAGGCAAGCAGAAGGACAAGAAAAAGGGCTCAAAATCTGGAAACCCAGCCAAGCGTGCAGCTGAAGATGCCGGCCGAACCCTCGGCGAAAAGCCCACTGGTGGCTCTGGGTCATCCTTTGGCCTAGGTCAGTGACCAGGAGAACTAGCGCGACAAAGCCTTTTCTGGCAGAATAGAGCGGTTGTCACCGTTTGACCCTCTAACCAAACGATAACGACAACCCACAGAGCTTTTTCTACCGAGTGTGCCCCCACGCTCACGGTTGAACGTTCGCCTCAATTCAAATATCAGGAGCAATACGTTGGCTGTAAAAATTCGTCTAGCACGTCACGGAAAAATCCGTACCCCGCACTACCGCATTGTTGTTGCAGACTCAAAGACTCACCGTGATGGTCGAGTAATCGAGGAGATTGGTCGCTACGTACCAACCAACAATCCATCAATTATTGAAGTTAACTCAGAGCGTGCTCGCTACTGGCTTGGCGTTGGCGCTCAGCCAACCGAGCAGGTTGCAGTTCTTCTAAAGCTCACTGGTGACTACCAGGCCTCAAAGGGCGACAAGACCGCAAAGAACACAGTTCAGCTTGCTGAGCCAAAGGTTGCTTTCGTAACTGACACCAAGAAGAAAACAGTTTTGGTTCCTAAGGCTGAGATTGCTGCCAAAAAAGCTGCACCAGTTGCCGAGGAAGCTGCACCTGTAGCAGAGGCTACGGAAGCTGCAGAGGTTGCCGTTGATGCAGTAGTTGAGGCTCCGGTTGAAGAAGTCGTTGCAGTTGAAGAAGTTGCCGCGCCGGCCGCTGAAGTAGTTGAAGAAGCTGCTGCAGAAGCACCAGAGGTGGCTGAAGCAAAATCTGAAGAGGCTTAGTCTGTGTTAGCTGCAGCACTCGAGCACCTTGTTAAAGGCATCGTAGACAATCCCGAAGACGCCAAGGTAACCGCACGCACAACATCGCGCGGCGAGTTACTTGAAGTGCACGTGCACCCAGATGATCTTGGTCGCGTGATTGGTCGAAACGGTCGAACTGCTAAATCCTTGAGAACTGTTGTTAACGCTCTTGCCGACGGCAAGAAAATACGTGTAGACGTGGTGGACACCGATTTCTAGTAAGACCACGCTTCGAGTTGGCCGTCTGGTCAAAGCCCACGGGCTTAAAGGAGCGTTCAAACTAGAGCTTTACACCGATAGCCCTGAAACTCGTTTCAAGGTTGGTGCAGTGTTAAACCTTCAGGTTCCAGAAACCTCGCTTTGGTTTGGAAAAACCGTATCTGTTAAAGAATTGCGGTACTACAACGCATCGCCAGTTTTGTTTTTGAACGAAGTTGAAGATAGAAGCACAGCCGACGGTTTAGTAAAAGCCATCTTGCTTGTTGACGCTGTTTTAGAAGCATTACCGGAAGAGCCAGATGCATGGTATGACCACCAACTTGTTGGACTAGCAGTTATTCGCGATGGTCAAGAAGTTGGCAAAGTCATAAGAGTTGACCATCTGCCAGCCCAGGATTGCCTAGCAATTGAGACACCGGGCGGAGAAGTTCTTTTGCCTTTTATCAAGGCATTCGCTCCAACCGTTGATGTTGCAAAGGGCCAGATCACAATAACTCCACCGGGTGGGTTATTCGAAGAACTACCAGAGGATTAGTAATGCGCATTGACCTAGCACTGGTGGAGCGCGGCTTGGCAAGATCAAGAAACCAGGCATCTTCGCTAGTTGAATCAAATCGGGTTCTGGTCAACGGAAAAGCAGCTCGTAAATCATCACAGCTAATTTCAGCTGAGGACAAAATATTGGTGCTCGAGGCTGTTGATTACGTATCCCGAGCCGGCCATAAACTCGCAAAAGCACTCGACGTTTTTAGCGAGATCGAGGTGCTTGGAAAAACAGCTCTTGATGTTGGCGCATCAACCGGAGGTTTCACCGATGTTCTGCTGCGCCGAGGCATAAGCCGCGTCTTTGCAATTGATGTCGGTCATGAGCAAATGGTGGAGCAGCTATTTGAAAACCCTAAAGTTGTTTGCGTTGAGGGCTTTAATGCTCGAGAACTAAGCCCGGCAACTCTCTCAGAGCGCACGGGAATCTCGCAATCGCTCATCAACATAGATCTAGTTGTCGCCGACCTTTCGTTTATATCGCTAACGCTAGTTTTAGCGCAGATGCTTTCAGTGGCTCCGGAAGCAGAGTTCGTTCTATTGGTAAAACCTCAGTTCGAGGTCGGCAAACAATCGCTCAGCGCTCATGGCCTAGTAAATGATCACAATCTAAGGGCCGGTGCAATTAAGCAGGTGGTCGCTGAGGCGCAGGAGCTGGGCCTTGGTATCAGGGGTCTGGTCAGATCTGATCTACCCGGTACCCATGGAAACATTGAGTATGTTTTGTGGATTAGTCCAAAAGAGTCCCCAAATCAGTCAAAATGGTTAGACAAGATTGAATCGGTGGCAAAGGAGACCAAATGAGTAAATCTCGTTTCGTACTGGTTGTCACCCACACTGCCAGAGAAGAAGCAATCGCTGCTGCTGCGGTTACATTTGAGCAGATGATCGCTGGAGGCATCACACCGGTTATTAGTGCCACGGATCTTGCTGATTTGAAGAAAATCACCGGCGACCAGTTGCTAGCGAAAGTAATCGGCCAGGTAAAGACCCTTGAGGTTGACTGCCAGATTTCTGAACTAGAACTCGTAGTTGTTTTAGGCGGTGATGGCACGATACTAAAGGCAGCTGAAATCGTTAGAGACTATTCCATTCCGCTAATGGGTATCAATCTGGGCCACGTTGGATTCCTAGCTGAATCTGAACGAGAAGAATTTACCGAGGCTGTGCGCCGAGTCTTAGATCATGACTATGAAATAAAGGAGCGGCTAACCCTTGAAGTCGCAGTCTTTGTAGACGGCAAAGAAGTCTTTAGAACCTGGGCCCTAAATGAAGCCACGGTAGAGAAAAACGCCAGAGAACGAATGCTAGAAGTTGTTCTCGAAATTGAAGGGCACCCACTTTCAAGTTTTGGCTGTGATGGAGTAGTCATGTCAACTCCAACCGGGTCAACGGCATACGCTTTCTCTGCTGGCGGTCCGGTTGTCTGGCCATC
>WLGC01000055.1 GCA_009703465.1 Actinomycetota bacterium
CAACCCAATGATCTATTGGCCGTGGCAACAACAGGGGCCTACTGCTATTCAATGTCGAATAACTACAACTTTCTGACCAAACCAGCTGTGGTTGCGGTTAGAGGGGGTAAAGCGCGAGTTCTTATTCGCGCCGAGGCAGAAGCTGATTTATTTTCTAGAGATTTGATGTACCAACAAAAAGCACCAAAGAACGAAAAGAGTTAACTGTGCAGGAATATCGTCCACTGCGAATCGCGCTTCTTGGTGCTGGCTCTGTCGGCTCGCAGGTTGCTCGGTTGCTGATTGAGAATAAGGCTGAGTTAGCCGCTCGAGTCGGTGCCGAGTTAGAACTTGCCGGTGTCGTCGTTCGTGATATTGAAAAAGCAGTTAAGTCTGGCGTGCCACGTGAGCTATTGACCTCAGAGGCGGAAGAGCTAATTGTAAGTTCTGACATTGTCATTGAGGTCATGGGTGGCATTGAACCAGCCAAGAGTTACATCCTGATGGCCCTAAAGTCTGGTTCAGATGTCATAACTGCAAACAAGGCATTGCTGGCAACTCATGGCACCGAACTTTTTGACACTGCTGAGCAAGTTGGCGCACAACTTTATTTTGAAGCCGCTGTGGCTGCAGCAATTCCTATTATTCGCCCGCTTCGTGAGTCCCTTGCCGGGGACAAAGTAATCCGCGTCATGGGAATTGTAAACGGTTCAACTAACTACATTCTCGATCGAATGGATGTGGCTGGAATTTCACTACAGGATGCAATGGCTGAAGCCACTGAGCTTGGCTACCTAGAAGCTGATCCAAGTCTTGACGTTGAAGGGTTCGACGCCGCGCAAAAAGCAGCAATTTTGGCATCGCTAGCTTTCCACACTGAGGTTCCGCTAGAAAAGGTTTACCGCGAGGGAATTACAAAAATTACCGCGGAGCAAATTTCCGCTGCCAAGCGCGACGGCTATGTCATCAAATTGCTTGCCATTGCTGAGCAAGTTCCGGCCGACGAGCACGGTGAAGCTGGTGTATCGGTTCGTGTTTACCCAACCCTAATTCCACGCACTCATCCGCTAGGTGCAGTTCATGGCGCCTACAATGCCGTTTTTGTTGAAGCAGAAGCAGCCGGTCAACTCATGTTCTATGGTTCCGGCGCTGGTGGCGTGCAAACCGCATCGGCAGTATTGGGTGATCTTGTTTCTGCAGCCAAGCGTCACGTTGCCGGAGGCCCAGGCCTTGCTGACTCTGTGCACGCTGACCTACCAATTCTTCCAATTGATCGAGTACTAACCCGATACCAAATCACTCTTGAGGTCACTGACCAACCGGGAGTACTGGCAAAAATTGCAAACACTTTTTCAGCAGGAAATGTTTCTATCGAAACTGTTGAGCAGTCCGTTCAAGTTAAAAGCGGAAAGCGAAGCAATACTGCAACTCTTGAAGTGGGCACCCACTCTGCAACCGATGCCCAACTAAGTGCAGTTGTGCAGGCTCTCAAAGACAGCGAGTCTGTCGAATCAATTACCTCGGTCATCCGAGTAGAAGGAATCTAATGGCACACCAGTGGCGCGGGGTTATTCGCGAATATTTTGATCGTCTAGACATTTCAAGCGACAACCCAGTAATCACCCTGGGCGAGGGTGGCACACCGTTGGTTGAGGCGCCAGCTCTAGCCAAGCTAGTTGGTGCCGAGAGAGTTCTTCTTAAGGTTGAAGGAATGAACCCAACTGGTTCATTTAAAGATCGCGGAATGACAATGGCGGTTTCTAAGGCTGTCGGTCACGGGGCACAGGCTGTTATTGCAGCTTCAACCGGCAACACATCTGCTTCCGCTGCTGCCTACGCATCTGCAGCTGGAATTAAATCAGTTGTTCTAGTGCCAAAGGGAAAAATTTCACTTGGCAAACTAAGCCAGGCGGTAGCTCACAAGTCAGAGATTCTCCAGGTCAAGGGAAATTTTGATGACTGCCTAACCATGGCTCGGATGCTCAGCGAAAACTATCCTGTGCACCTAGTCAACTCTGTTAATCCAGATCGCATCGAGGGACAAAAAACTGCCTCATTTGAAGTGGTTGATTCGCTTGGCTTCGCTCCTGACTTTCACGTTATGCCAGTTGGCAACGCCGGAAACTACACCGCCTACTCAAAGGGCTACCAAGAAGAAGTAGCGGCTGGTCGAATCAAAGCCATGCCGAAAATGTGGGGATTCCAAGCTGAAGGTTCGGCACCATTTATTTTTGGAAATCCAGTCAAGAAACCAAACACCATTGCCACTGCAATTCGAATTGGCAATCCAGCCTCCTATGATTTGGCACTGGCTGCCCGAGAAGCATCTAATGGCCAGTTTGGCTACTGTTCAGACAAAGAGATTCTCTGGATGCACCGCTTCCTTTCTCAAGAAGTCGGCGTTTTTGTTGAGCCATCCTCAGCCACCGGTGCCGCTGGTGTTTTCAAGCACTCAAAAATGGGCGAGGTACCAGCAGGAGCCACCATCGTTATCACCGTCACTGGCCACGGTCTAAAAGATCCAATGTGGGCACTGAAAGATGATCGTGGCAAAGATATCAAGCCGCAGGCAGTTGCTAACAAGGTTGAAGCAGTAGCTGAGCGCCTAGGCCTTACCAAGAAGTAATTTGATGAGCTCTCTAATCGGTAGAAAAGTTTCGGTGCGAGTGCCGGCAACATCGGCAAACCTCGGGCCTGGCTTTGACACGCTTGGAATGGCTCTTTCTTACTACGACGAGTTACTAGTTGAAGTGGTTTCTGGCAGCGGAGTAATTGTTGAAGTAATCGGCGAGGGAGCCGGTGAAGTAGCCACAGATGAGAAAAACCTTGTAGTCAAATCTTTGGTACATACCTTCAAAAAGTTTGGTCAGAAAGTTCCAGGCCTCAAGCTGACTGCAAAAAACATAATTCCGCACGGTCGAGGCATGGGCTCATCCGGTGCCGCGGTTGTTTCTGGAATCGTGGCCGCTAAAGGATTACTTGAGGGAATTGTAAAAATCTCTGACCAAGAACTTTTGACTTTAGCCACTGAGCTAGAAGGGCACCCCGACAACGTCGCTCCGGCATTATTTGGTGGCCTAACAATTGCTTGGGAAGATGAGTCCGGCCCGCATCACAAAAAACTTTTTGTCCACCGCGGAGTATCGCCGCTTGAACTGGTCCCAAAACACAAGATGTCTACTGCCTTGGCAAGGTCTCTGCAGCCTCAATCGGTGCCGCACGATGATGCCGTATTCAACGTATCTCGCTCGGCACTTTTGATCGCAGCTCTCACCCAGAGCCCAGAACTTTTGCTAGCTGCCACCGAGGACCGTCTGCACCAGGATTATCGAGCAGCGGCCATGCCGGAGACAGATCAAATCGTAAAACTAATGAGAGAAAACTCACACGCTGCTGTTGTTTCAGGGGCTGGGCCATCGGTGCTGGTTCTAGCCAGTGATCCAGCTCAAAGGCTTGAGGCAGCCAAATTAGCTGCCAAGCACTATCCAGACTGGCAGGCTTTGCTTTTGGCTGTTGACTTTAAAGGTGCTACCATTACGTATCACCAATAAATGGTGGAAAACCCCGCAGATCTAGCGCGGTAGCTGCACGTTCAAAACATGCAGATAGTGACTAAAAATTTGAAAGTCACAAATATCTCCTAAGAAAGAGAAATACAAAAACATGGATGCAATCCAAGATACAACTCCAGTCAAAAAAAGTAGACGCGTTGTAGCTGATGTCTCAGCGACTACTGAAAAGACTGAAGCACCAAAGAAAACTACTCGTGCAAAAGCTGTAAAAGCTGCCGATGTAGTTGAAACAAAATCTGAGAAGCCAGCCGTTGAGACTAAGTCCAACGACTCTTCAGATTCAAACCAGTCTTCAGGTGATTCCTCAGAGCGATCTGGCAACAACCGCAATCGCAGTCGAAACCGCAATGGCCGCAACAATGGAAACTCAGGTAACAGCAGCGAGTCTCGCGATGGTGGGGAAGAAAGTTCAAACAGAGACAATTCCACCAGGGACAATGACTCTCGCAACGAACGTGATTTTAGTGATGAGCGTCGCGGCAACAACCGCAATCGCAATCGCAATCGTGATCGCTATCGTGATCGTGACCGCCGCGGTGGTCGCGGTGGCAACGGAAATCAGCAGGATGAAATTGAGCCAGAAATCTCTCCGGATGATGTTCTAGTTCCAGTTGCTGGAATTTTAGACGTACTGGATAACTACGCCTTCGTGAGAACCAGTGGTTACCTACCGGGGCCAAATGACGTTTACGTATCTCTTGGACAGGTAAAGAAGTACAACCTTCGTAAGGGCGATGCCGTTGTTGGTTCAATCCGTCAGCCACGTGAGGGCGAGGGCCAAGGCCGTTCAAAGTTCAACGCAATTGTGCGCATCGAGTCAATCAATGGACTAACTCAGGAGCAAGCTGCTACCCGAGTTGAGTTTGGTAAATTGACTCCTCTTTACCCACAGACACGCTTGCGTCTTGAGACTGAGCCAAACAAACTGAGCACTCGAATCATTGACTTGGTTGCTCCGATTGGTAAAGGCCAGCGCGGACTTATTGTTTCTCCGCCAAAAGCTGGTAAGACTCTTGTCTTGCAGGCAATTGCTAACTCAATTGCGGTCAACAACCCAGAGGTTCACCTGATGGTGGTTCTAGTTGATGAGCGTCCTGAAGAAGTTACTGACATGCAGCGCACAGTAAAGGGAGAGGTCATCGCTTCAACCTTCGATCGCCCAGCTGAAGATCACACAACTGTTGCCGAACTTGCCATTGAGCGCGCAAAGCGTTTGGTCGAGCTAGGTCACGATGTAGTTGTGCTGCTTGACTCAATTACCCGCCTTGGTCGTGCTTACAACCTAAGTGCTCCAGCATCGGGTCGTATTTTGTCTGGTGGTGTTGATTCATCAGCTCTTTACCCACCTAAGCGTTTCTTTGGTGCGGCACGAAACATCGAAGATGGTGGATCGCTAACTATCTTGGCTACCGCTTTGGTAGATACCGGTTCAAAAATGGACGAGGTTATCTTCGAAGAGTTCAAGGGAACCGGAAACATGGAGCTTCGTTTATCTCGCTCACTTGCTGATAAGCGAATCTTCCCAGCTGTTGACGTAAATGCTTCAGGTACTCGCCGTGAAGAGCTCTTGATGAGCCCGGATGAGACAAAGATTATTTGGAAGCTAAGACGCGCTCTTGCTGGTCTTGAGCAGCAGCAGGCACTTGAGCTGGTCTTGAGCCGACTAAAAGAAACTTCTTCAAACGTTGAATTCTTGATGCAGGTTCAAAAATCAATGCCGGTACCAACAGGTTCTGACTCGGAGTAATTAATTGCTCGATTCGGTCCAACCTCTCTTAGCCGAGCACACTGAACTTCAGACGAAACTATCTGATCCAGCGCTGCACGGAAATCCGGCATTAGCTAAAAAACTAAACCGTCGCTATGCCGAACTAAGTGCAATCGTTAGCGCCTATAACCAGGTGCTGGCATTGATGGAGGATGTCAAGGCCGCTAAGGAATTGGCAAAAGAAGACGAGATGTTTGCGGTGGAAGCCGCCCAGAACGAAGAGCGTCTAGTTGCCTCTCAGGAAAAACTGCGAAGACTGCTAATCCCTAGAGATCCGGATGATGGTCGAGATGTGATCATGGAAATCAAGGCTGGTGAGGGAGGGGCGGAGTCCGCTCTTTTTGCCGCAGATTTGCTTCGCATGTATATCCAATACGCCAACTCAAAAGGTTGGAAGACAGAAATTCTTGACAAGAACGAGTCTGATCTAGGCGGTATTAAAGACATTCAGTTGGCAATCAAGGGAAACTCTTCCGATC
>WLGC01000056.1 GCA_009703465.1 Actinomycetota bacterium
AGTGTTGACTTTGGGCCTACGTAGCCAACGATTCCGCACATGGGTTCTAATTTACGGCAGAATAGACCCTTGTGAGCGATGCGCTGAGCCCTTTCAACGAGATAAGCCGTGAAGACTGGGCTGCACTCGGGAATTCAACCGAGCTACCCCTGACTGAGTCAGAGATTCAGCAAATCCGAGGCCTGGGCGACTTCCTTGACATAAAAGAGGTAAGAGATGTCTATTTGCCGCTCAGCCGACTTTTGAACCTCTATGTTGCTGAACATCAGCAACTCCATCAGGTCACCGGTGATTTTCTAGGTCAGCGCACTGGCCGGGTGCCATTTATCATCGGGGTTGCCGGTTCTGTTGCCGTTGGAAAATCAACTATCTCCAGGTTGCTCAAAGAACTACTCAGCCGCTGGGAGGGAACCCCTCGAGTTGAGATGATCACCACCGATGGATTCCTCTACCCAAACGCAGAACTAGAGCGCCGCGGAATAATGTCACGCAAGGGATTTCCAGAATCCTACGATCGACTAGCGCTCCTGAAATTTGTGGCCGATATAAAAAGTGGTGCGCCATCGGTTTCCGCGCCGGTTTACTCCCACCTGGTTTATGACATTGTGCCGGGCGAGACAAACACGGTGAATAACCCCGATGTCCTAATCGTTGAGGGTCTAAATGTTTTGCAATCCCCAGGCGCCGGCCAAGATCTGGCGCTGAGCGATTTCTTTGACTTCAAGATTTTCGTGGACGCCGAGACCGAGAACATTAGCCAGTGGTTTCTGGCCCGCTTTGATCAGCTGCGTGAAACTGCCTTCACCAACCCGGCCTCCTATTTCCATAAGTACGCCGAAATGCCCTACGAAAAGGCACTGGCAACGGCAAATGAGATTTGGGCGACCATCAATCTGCCAAATCTGATTGAGAACATCCTGCCAACTCGCACCCGAGCAACCCTGGTGCTGCAAAAGGGCAGCCAGCACGCCGTTGAGCGAGTGCTGCTGCGCAAGCTCTAGTTAGTAAAAACCGCCAAAATCACTGGGGCAAGTCCTTAGGTTTAGGCCAATTCTCCCTAAACTGATGCCAAGCGTTACCAAAACGTAACTGTTTTTGCCCTAATCGGCGGGGATACGCGAGTTGAATAATAAAGGCCAATTCGTTCGGTCCCCGTTCTTCGGAGTAACCCTCCGGATACGAATCGGGCGATGACCTACTAGTACTAGTACATCTATTGAGAGGCTATAAATGAACACACTGTCTGCAACTTTGGACAACGGCCAGTTTAACCTGGTTTATAACATGCTTTCGCTAGGAATTGCATCGATGCTTTTCACAGCGATCTTCCTATTTGTGGCTCGTGAGCGCGTACTGCCTCGCTACCGCATGGCAGTTATGGTTTCAGCTTTGGTTACCGCCATCGCCGCTTACCACTACTTCAGAATGTTCGACAACTTCAGCCACGCATTTGCTGGCATGGAGGGAAACAACCCAGATGCATACAACGTTGGCTACCGCTACGTTGACTGGCTACTAACTGTGCCACTACTAGTTCTTGAGCTAGTTGCGGTACTTGCACTTGCAAAGGCAGCTCAGAGCCACATCCTGAACCGTCTAGTACCTGCAGCTGCAGCCATGATTGCTCTTGGTTACCCAGGAGATGCAAAGCTAGACATCATGGGAATCACCCCATCTGTTTGGGGTCTTCTTTCAACCATTCCTTTCGTATACATCCTTTACGTACTATTCGTAGAGCTTGGTAAGAGCTTGGTTAAGCAGTCAAAGGCTGTTCAGAAGAAAGTACAGCTTCTACGCTTGCTACTTCTAGCAACCTGGGGTGTTTACCCAATCACATTCATCCTTGCAATGGGTACCCCTCCGGGCGCACCGTTCAACGCTGATGAGTTTGTTGCTCGCGAAATTGGTTACTCAATTGCGGATATCTTGGCTAAGTGTCTATTCGGCCTAGTTATCTTCTCAATTGCTCGTATCAAGTCAGCAGAAGATGACAAGGAATTCGCTAAGACCGAATTCAAGTAAAGAACTAACTGCAGCTTGATTTTCTAAAGCTTGCAAAACTAATGGGTCACCGTGAAAACGGTGGCCCATTAGTTATTTAAGGGAATCTAGTTTTTTAGTTGCTTTTCAACAACGCGGGCAATGCGCTCAGCCCATGACTTTGCAGTTCCAGCATCGGCAGCCTCAACCATAACTCTGACCAGCGGCTCAGTGCCTGAAGCTCTAAGCAGCACTCGACCGGTGCCGGCAAGCTCTGCCTCAGCCTCAGCAACAACCTGCTGTAGGGCGCTATCGGTTTCTACTCGCGACTTATCAACCCCTGGCACGTTGATTAGCACCTGAGGATAAATCTTCATAACGCTAGCTAGCTCAGCCAGCGACTTCTTGTTGCTGGCCATCTCAGCTCCGAGAGCTAGGCCGGTAAGAATCCCGTCACCGGTAGTTGCGTACTCAGCAAAAATTACGTGACCGGATTGCTCGCCACCGAGTGTGTATCCACCGGCACGCATCTCTTCAAGAACGTAGCGATCGCCAACGGCGGTTTCAATCATTTCAATATCGTTTTCTCGCATGGCAATTTTAAGCCCAAGATTTGACATCACGGTTGCCACCAGAGTATTTCGCGCAAGCTGACCTCGCTGCTTCAATGCAATCGCCAGGATTGCCATGATTTGATCGCCATCAACAATTGCTCCGGTAGCATCCACAGCCAAGGTCCGGTCGGCATCACCGTCATGAGCAATTCCAAAGTCTGCTCCGTGCTCAAGAACTGCTGCCTGAAGAGCAGACATGTGGGTTGAGCCATAACCTAAGTTGATGTTGTTGCCATCTGGTTCGGCACCAATGGCAATTACAGTTGCTCCGGCATCGGTAAATACCTGCGGCGATACTCCAGCGGCAGCTCCGTGAGCGCAATCAATTACAACTTTTAGGCCATCAAGGCGATTAGGCAGTGAGCGCAGTAAGTGAACGATGTATCTATCTTCAGCATCGGCAAAACGCTGAATGCTTCCGACAGCATCACCAACCGGAGAAAGAGCAGCGCTCGACATAGCCGCTTCAATTTTGTCCTCTACTTCGTCAGGAAGTTTGTGACCGCCGCGGGAGAAAAACTTAATGCCGTTATCCGGTGCTGGATTATGTGAGGCAGAAATCATGACACCAAAGTCAGCGTCTAGATCATCGGTTAAAAAAGCAGTAGCTGGTGTTGGTAAAACCCCGGCATCAAAAACATCAA
The DNA here is from genome assembly GCA_009703465.1 of Actinomycetota bacterium. Classification (GTDB taxonomy): domain Bacteria; phylum Actinomycetota; class Actinomycetes; order Actinomycetales; family Microbacteriaceae; genus Rhodoluna. Next base: position 3,239 of record WLGC01000056.1, read on the forward strand.
CTCCGGAACCGGCAAGACCGGCAGAAATTGCCGCGTTGATGTAGCCACCAGAAATTCTTGGATCGCGGCCAATTACCGCTTTAGGTTTCGCGCCGCGTGATCTAGCTTCTTCACCTAAAACAATGGCGGCAGCCTGGGCAATTTTGGTTACAAAATCAGCAGTTAAATCTCGATTGGCTAGCCCTCGAACACCGTCGGTGCCAAAGAGTCTCGCCATTTTCTTAAGCCTAAAAAGCTAGGAGAAGTGTTGGATTAACGCTTAGAGAACTGTGAAGCCTTACGGGCTTTCTTAAGACCGGCCTTCTTACGCTCAATCACACGAGGGTCACGCTTTAGGAAGCCTGCCTTCTTTAGTGATGCGCGGTTGTTGTCGCGGTCAATCTCGTTTAGTGCACGAGCAATACCAAGTCTTAGTGCACCGGCCTGACCAGCAATTCCGCCACCACTGATGCGAGCGACAACGTCGTAAGCATTCTTTAGGTCAAGAACTGTGAATGGGTCAGTGATTAGCTGCTGGTGCAACTTGTTTGGGAAGTAATCGTTTAGCTCGCGGCCGTTAACCTTGATGGCTCCCTTACCAGGCATGATGCGCACACGTGCGATTGCCTCTTTGCGACGACCAAGGCCGGCACCAGGAGTGGTTAGTGGACCACGTGACTTAACCGGTGCTGCTTTAGCAGCCGGTGACTCAGTGCTGTAGCTCGATGGAGCTGCTTCGTCTGCAGTTGTTTCTGTAATGTCTTTAGCCACGAGGGAATCCTTACTGAGCTACCTGGTCGATGATGAAAGTTTTTGGTTGCTGCGCTGCGTGCGGGTGTTCTGCACCGCGGTAAACCTTTAGCTTGGTGATCTGGTCTGCGCCAAGCTTGTTTTTTGGAAGCATTCCGCGGATGGCTTTTTCAACAGCCTTCTCTGGAGACTTCTCTAGAAGTTCTGCGTATGTTGTTGCGGTTAGACCACCTGGGTAACCTGAGTGACGGTAGGCCTTCTTCTGCTTCAACTTTGAACCGGTAAGAGCTACCTTCTCAGCGTTGATGATTACGACGAAGTCACCGTTGTCCATGTGTGGGGCAAAAGTCGGCTTGTGCTTACCGCGCAACAAAGTTGCAGCGTGGGTTGCTAGACGGCCAAGAACGATGTCGGTGGCGTCAATGACTACCCACTCGTTGCTTAGCTCATGAGCCTTTGGAGAATAAGTACGCACGTTAAATTGCCTTCTGCTTTTGTATCGGATTGAAATGAACCCGCTAAAGAAGAGAGCCTTCTTAGGATTCACACATTTCACGCTGGCAATGACTGCCAACAACAAGATTTGAGTCTATCCCGTAGTTAGTGGCTAGGTCAAACCCTGATTTCTGGGGGATTTTGGCTACTCGTCCTCTAAAGTGCGCATATTTTTGACCATTTCGGCCTGGGCAGCCAGTTGGTCATTGGGCGGATAGCCCACCTCAATCAGGGTTAGGCCATGCGGCGGCTGGACCTTGAAGGAGCCGATTCTAGAGCGCTTGGCCAGCCTTGCCACTACCCCGTCTGGGCCGACTTTTCCCTCACCGGCGGCAATTAGGGCCCCCACGATAGCCCTGACCATGTTGTGACAGAAAGCATCGGCCTGAATTTCAACCTCGATGACGTTTCCAGCCAGCGGGTTTCTGGCCACGCTAATCTCCCGGATCTCACGGATGGTGGTGGCATCAGCCTTTGGGCGGCAAAAAGAGGCAAAATCATGCAGCCCAATAAGCCCCAGCGCTGCAGCCTGCATATTCAGCACATCCAGCTCGTGCTTGATCCAAAGGGTTGATCTAGCCAGCAGCGGATTCTTTGGCGCCGGGCGATCAGCGATGCTGTAGCGGTAGCGGCGATAGGAAGCCGAGTACCTGGCATCAAATCCTGGTGGCGCCTCGGTGACCGCGTGAACTCGAATATCGGTTGGTAGCAGATCATTCAGGCTGCCCATCATGCCAACGGTTCGACCCAGACGCTTGAGCTGCTTTTCAGTTAGGTCAATGTGTAGCACCTGAGCGGTGGCATGCACTCCGGCATCGGTTCTACCGGCCACTCGCATATTGAAGGAGACCTTGGATTTTCCAAACACCGTGGTCAGAGCTTTTAGCAGCTCCCCCTGAACGGTCTTGAACTTCTTTTGCGCGGCGAATCCCCAGTATGCGGTGCCATCGTAGGCAAGGTCAATTCGGTAACGAATAAACCCGTCAACCGATAGGTCAACGGGGATATTCATGATTCAGAAGATAGTACGGATTACTCCGCTGATGCAGCGTCAGCTGCAGGTGCGTCAGCTGCAGGTGCGTCAGCTGCGGCTTCGGCTACTGGAGCCTCTGCTGCTACTTCTTCAACTGGTGCTTCTGCCGCTGGAGCTTCAGCTGCGGCTTCGGCTACTGGAGCCTCAAC
>WLGC01000057.1 GCA_009703465.1 Actinomycetota bacterium
AAGCAGCGTGTTATCGACCTCTGCCTCAGAGAACACACCGTGATCCGATGAGTTTTTCAATTCTGCTCGGGCAACTTGAAGGCCGGCCTCAATGGCTGCTGCAGCTATATCCGCTAGCGCTGCGGCGACATCAGGTATTGCCGCCTGTGACTCATCCCTGGTTAGGTCATAGATTGCTATTTCTAAAAGTTCTGTTCGATAGCCAATGCGAATTACATCCCAGGCCTTTGTTGATTCGAACGGCGTCTTAATTAGCGAGCTAATCGAAGCCAAAAGGTTTTGCTGATAAGTTTCAGCATCTTTCAACACCGGCGGATGACTGAAAACTTGGAGCTGATTTGGGTGGCGTTCAATGAATTCAGTAAGCGCGCTTGAGGCGCCAAGCAATTGGCATAGTCGCTGGGCAGAGTCACTCTTTGCTAGCAGGGTTTTAATTGCACTGCCCTGCTGACGGGAGAGTCTTATTAGGCTCTCAAGAGCTTGGTCTGGATTTGCCACCGCCGAGAGGGTCTTTAGGTTTTCTTGACAGCTTGCCCCAAGTAGAGTTTCTAGCTCGTTTATATTCTTGGACGTAGCTTCTAGTTCAGTAAAGCCATACCGAGCGTAATCTGATAGACCGAGAGATTCTTGCCTTGCCAATTTAGGCGATTCCTATTAACTAAAGAGTTTCTAAATTGTGCTTCAACTCAAATGGGGTTACCTGTGATCGGTATTCACTCCACTCTCTGCGCTTATTTGCTAACACGTAGGAGAAAACTTCCTCGCCTAGAGTTTCGGCGACAAGCTCTGACTCCTCGAGTTTGCGAATGGCGTGATCCAAGCTTTGTGGCAGTGGCTGAATGCCCATCGCTCTGCGCTCTGAGTCAGTAAGAGCCCAAACGTTGTCTTCCGTTTCCTGTGGTAGCTCATATTCTTGCTCAATACCCTTGAGGCCGGCGCTAAGAAGCAGTGCGTAGGCAAGGTAAGGATTTGCCGCTGAATCAATAGCGCGGTACTCAATTCGAGAAGAGTTTCCTTTTTCTGGCTTATAAAGTGGCACGCGAATCAGTGCGGAACGGTTGTTGTGACCCCAGCAGACAAAGCTTGGAGCTTCACCGCCACCCCAAAGGCGCTTATAGGAGTTAACATACTGGTTGGTAACGGCTGTGATTTCTGGAGCGTGCTTCAGTAACCCAGCGATAAAGTGACGAGCTGTTTTTGAAAGGTGGTACTGACCACTGGCATCAAAGAAAGCATTTTTATCGCCTTCAAAAAGCGACATGTGGGTGTGCATTCCAGATCCCGGGTGCTGAGTGAAAGGTTTTGGCATAAAGGTGGCGTAGACACCCTGCTCAATTGCCACCTCTTTGATAACAGTCCTGAAGGTCATGATGTTATCGGCCATGGTCAATGCATCTGCATACCTAAGGTCAATCTCGTTCTGGCCGGGACCACCTTCGTGGTGGCTAAATTCCACTGAAATTCCAAGTTGTTCCAGCATTGTTACAGCGCGCCTGCGGAAATCGTTTGCAGTACCGCCCGGCACGTTATCAAAGTAACCAGCGTTATCTACTGGAACTGGCTCCCCCATGGCATTGAGCTCTGCTGACTTGAGTAGGTAAAACTCAATTTCTGGATGTATGTAAAAAGAGAAACCTAGGTCCGAGGCTTTTGAAAGCGCACGGCGAAGTACATTTCTAGGATCTGCGGCTGCCGGTTTACCGTCGGGGGTTTGAATATCGCAAAACATGCGAGCGGTTGGGTCAATCTCTCCACGCCAAGGGAGAATTTGAAAGGTTGATGGATCAGGCTGAGCCAACATGTCTGCCTCATATGTGCGAGCCAACCCCTCGATGGCAGAACCATCAAAACCTAGACCCTCAGCAAAGGCTCCCTCTACTTCGGCCGGAGCGATGGCCACTGACTTTAGAGTTCCCGCAACGTCGGTAAACCAAAGACGCACAAACTTTACACCTCGCTCTTCGATGGTACGAAGGACAAAATCTCGCTGTCTTTCCATGGGAAATCCTCTCTTCTGCTCCTACTAGGCTAATGGTTATGCCTAAAGTTCGCCTAGCTCTGGCTCAGACTAATCCCCTAGTTGGGGACATCGAGGCAAACCTAGACGGTGCCTTTGCGGCAGTTAGGGCGGCTGAGAAATCTGGCGCCGAGCTCGTTCTCTTTGGCGAGATGGCCCTCTCCGGCTATCCAATTGAGGACTTAGCAGCACGCGAATCTTTTCTAATATCAGCCGAACAAGCTCTCGAAGATTTTGCTAAACGCCTGGAGAGTGAGGGCCTTGGACATATTGCTGTCGTCATTGGTCACCCGGCTTTGGCCAAGAAGCAAGTTGCGCGTAGTTGGGCCATTGCTCAAAACTGCGCTTCAGTTATCCGCGGTGGCAAAGTTATTGGGAAATATGCAAAGCACCATTTGCCCAACTACTCGGTGTTTGACGAGTACCGAAATTTCGTCCCGGGGCAAGATCTCTTTACCTTTGAGCTTCAAGGTTTGAACTTTTCAACTCTGATTTGCGAGGACATTTGGCAAAATGGCGGTCCAGTTGCTCAATTGAAATCTAGCAACACCGATATTGTTTTGGTGCTAAATGGATCCCCTTTTGAAGTGGATAAAGACGATAAACGCTTGAGCCTGGTTCAGGAATTAGCTAAATCCAACCAGGTTGCCGTTGCTTATGTAAACCTCGTTGGTGGACAAGATGACCTGGTTTTCGATGGTGATTCGATTCTTGTTGATAGTAGCGGAAAGCTTGTTGGGCGATCAAAGCAATTTGTCGAAGACCTCAAGCTTTATGACATTGCTAGCAAGCAAGAGATTTATGCCGTTGCCGAATCCGCGATGACAAAGCCAAATGACCTAGAACAAATCTGGGGAGCGCTTGTCCTGGGACTTCGTGACTATGTTGAGAAGAATAATTTCCCCTCAGTGATTTTGGGGCTTAGCGGTGGGATTGATTCCGCCGTCTGTGCGAGTTTGGCAACTGATGCAATTGGCGCAAAGCGTGTTTTTGGTGTGGCAATGCCAAGCAAATACTCATCTGAGCACTCAATTGCCGATGCTGCAGATTCCGCTGCTCGAATTGGTTTGTCGTTTAGCACTCAGTCAATTGAATCTTTTGTGACAGCCTTTGAGACCGAACTACAACTCTCAGGCCTAGCCCTAGAGAATTTGCAGGCTCGCATGCGTGCGGTGATTTTGATGGGACTAAGTAATTCTGCCGGACACCTTGTTTTGACCACTGGAAATAAATCGGAATTGGCGGTTGGCTACAGCACCATTTACGGCGACTCGGTTGGCGGATTTGCTCCAATAAAAGACATCGAGAAAACCCTGGTCTGGAAATTAGCTAAGTGGCGAAACGAATTTGCAACACTCAACGGCCAGACTCCCCCGATTCCAGAGAACTCAATTTCAAAACCACCATCCGCTGAGCTAAGGCCAGATCAACTCGATCAAGATAGCTTGCCCGAGTATGAGCTTCTCGATGGCATCCTTGATGCCTACGTGGAGCAAAATTTAGGTCGAGCACAGATAGTTGCGCTGGGCTTCGATGCTGCTGTTGTGAATAGAATTATTGATCTGGTTGATCGCGCTGAGTGGAAACGGCGTCAGGGGGCTATCGGTCCTAAAATTACTGGCACCGCCTTTGGTAGAGACCGAAGACTGCCAATTACAAAGAATTCAAAGCAATCATCAAACTAGGAGAATCATGGCAGCTGACAAACTAATTTCAAGCGGTGGACCGTGGGAGTCGGTAATTGGCTACTCTCGTGCGACCGTTGCTGGTGAGTATGTTCATGTATCGGGCTCTACTGCAACCGTTGATGGGGAGCTTCAGCACAAGGGCGATGCCTACGGTCAGACCCTGGTGACGCTAAACACAGTGATTGCAAATGCCCTCGCTCAGGTTGGATACTCGCTGTCTGATGTGGTGCGAAGCCGCGTGTATCTGGCCAACGCAAGTGACATGGATGCGGTTGGCAAAGCTCATGGTGAAGTTTTTGGTGAAATCCGTCCAGCGGCAACAATGCTGGCTGGGATTTCCTTCATCAACGATCAAATGCTGGTTGAAATTGAAGTTGACGCTTGGAAGCGAGCCAAGTAAATGAGCTTTGCTCCTAAAGTGGTGCGTACCTCCAGCCTTCTTGATTTTAAAACTCAAGGCCGGAAGTTCAGCTGTTTGACCAGCTACGACCACCTAACCGCAGGTATCTTTGACGAGGCTGGTATTGATGTAATTTTGGTTGGCGATTCTGCTGCAAATAACTCACTTGGCTACAGCACGACCCTGCCAATAACCGTTGATGAACTTGTAGTTTTTGGCAGGGCCGTAGTAACTGCAACCAAACGCGCCCTGACGGTAATTGATATGCCATTTGGTTCCTACGAAGAAGGAGCTGAAGTTGCTTTGGCTAATGCAATCCGGCTGATCAAAGAAACCGGGGCAGCTGCGGTAAAACTTGAGGGCGGACAAAGAAGTGCAAATCAAATTAGAGCAATTGCAAACTCTGGTATTCCAGTAATGGCTCACATAGGCTTCACTCCGCAAAGCGTTAACGGTCTAGGCGGCTATAAGGTTCAGGGCCGCGGCGATGGAGCCCAGCAACTTCATGACGATGCATTGGCTGTGCAAGAAGCTGGTGCCTTTGCGGTGGTCTTAGAAATGACACCGGCGCCGATAGCCAAGGAGATCTCTGAGGGGCTGATAATTCCAACAATCGGAATAGGCGCAGGCCCGAACACCGATGGGCAGATTCTTGTCTGGACTGATTTCGCTGGACTCAATGGAACCGAGGTTCCTAAGTTTGTAAAACTCTACGCGCAGATGAGATCTGATCTAATTGCGGCAGCTGGAGAATATCGCAGAGAAGTAGAGCAAGGTATTTTCCCAAGCAAGGAGAACTTTTTTGAGAGCTAACCCTTTGGGTTTTGCTCTGCTTCTTCTTCTTCGCGCCAAGCCGCAGCTCGACTTGCAATTATTGCTGGAGCGTTTTTTGCCTCCTCGGCACTACTAAATGGCCCAAGGCGATAAAGCGCCATTGACTGTTTTCCCACTTCAACCTGACCGGTATGGGTGTTGAACCAGTATTCCAATGATTCTTCTTGCATAGACTGAACTCTATGCCACGCGATTCCAAAACGGGACTCCTGACCCAGGGTTCCCTCAGTCCAATGCGATTAGTTCCCGCTGAAATTGCTCGGCCGGAATACGTTGGAAAAGTGGCCCCCGCAGCTAACACCAAGGGAGATGTTCGAACTGCTGATGAGATTGAGAAGATAAGGCAATCAGGTCGTATTGCCGCTCAGGCTATTGAACTGGTTGGCTCTCATGCTAAGCCCGGTGTGACAACCGATGAACTAGATCGAATTGGCCACGAATTTCTAATTGCTAATGGTGCTTACCCTTCAACCCTGGGCTATCGCTCCTACCCCAAGTCGCTCTGCTCATCGGTGAACGAAGTAATTTGCCATGGAATTCCAGATGACACTGTCCTAGAAGAAGGTGACATTGTCAACATTGACATCACTGCGTTTAAGAATGGCTTCCATGGTGATAGCAATCAGACTTTTAGGGTTGGTCAAGTGTCAAAAGAGGTAGATGA
>WLGC01000058.1 GCA_009703465.1 Actinomycetota bacterium
ACGCCGGCTTTAGCAAGTTCAGCGACCTGAGCTTGGTAGCCCTCACCCTTTGCAAGAGCTCCCGCAAAAATTGTTGGGTTTGTGGTCACGCCAACAACAGATCGGGTCTGGATTAGCTCAACTAGGTTGCCAGAAACAATTCTTGATCTTGATAGATCGTCAAGCCAGATGCTGACACCGTTTTTTGAGAGAGTAGCTAGGGGAGAGGTGTTCATAGTTTCTTTCGATTCGTGAGTAAGTTGATTAATTATTTTTTATTGCTTGCTTGGCCGCCAGAACCACAGATTCGGTGGTCATGCCAAACTCACGAAACAGAGTTTTGTAGTCGGCAGAGGCTCCGAAGTGCTCAATTGAGACGCTAACGCCCTGAGCGCCAATGTATTTAGACCAGCCAAGAGATAGTCCGGCTTCTACGGAAACCCTTGCGGTGACCGATTTAGGTAGCACTTGATCTTTGTAAGAATCTGATTGCTCTTCAAACCACTCGAGGCAAGGTGCTGAGACAACTCTGGTAGCGATTCCCTCTGCTTCAAGAATTTTTCTTGCTGCAACGGCAAGCTGTACCTCAGAACCGGTAGCAATGAGAATAACCTGCGGTTGCTGTGACTTTGCATCTATCAATGTGTAGGCACCTTTTGAAGTCAGCTCAGCACCGGCGATGACTGTTCCAGTTTCGTCTTTCTCGCCACGACTGAATACTGGAATGTTTTGTCTGGTCAGAGCTATTCCAGCAGGATTGCTTCTTCGTTCAAGAATTGTTTTCCAAGCAAATGAAACCTCATTGGCGTCACCTGGGCGGACAATGTCAAGATTTGGAATCGCTCTCAGAGTTGCTAGTTGCTCAACTGGCTGGTGGGTAGGACCATCTTCACCGAGTGCAACTGAGTCGTGAGTCCAAACAAAAATTGATGGAACCCTCATCAATGCAGCTAATCGAACTGCAGGGCGCATGTAATCGCTAAAAATAAGGAATGTTCCGCCAAATGCACGAGTTTTTCCGTGAAGAGCGATTCCGTTAAGAATTGCGCCCATCGCGTGTTCTCTAATTCCAAAGTGCAGGACACGGCCGTACTTATCTCCAGACCACTCGTGAGTAGACCACTCAGCCGGAATAAATGATTTGGCACCCTCGATGGTTGTGTTGTTTGATTCTGCGAGGTCAGCTGAGCCACCCCAAAGCTCTGGCATTATCTTGGCTATCGCATTGATAACTTTCCCAGAAGCCGCTCGAGTTGAGACTTCTTTGTCGCTTTCGAATACTGGAAGAGCTGCAGCTAGTCCTTCTGGGGTCTTGCCACTCTGCACCCGATCAAAAAGTTGTTTTGCATCAGCGTTCTTCGCTGCCCAAGAATCGAAGTTCTCTTGCCACTGCGAACGTTCCTTGGCAGCTTTTTCGCTGAAAGAGCGGGTGTGCTTGATTACTTCGTCAGAAACTTCAAATGTTTTTTCTGGATCAAAACCCAAAGCGACTTTTAATCCCGCGAGCTCTTCGGCTCCAAGAGCAGATCCATGAATTTTTCCGGTGTTTTGCTTCTTCGGAGAAGGCCAGCCAATGATTGTGCGCAGCGTAATCAGCGACGGCTTATCGGTAACTTTCTTTGCTGCCTGAATAGCACTGTAAAGCTCTTCGAGGTCTTCAACGTAGTTGCCGGTTTTCTTCCAGTCAACAGTCTGGGTGTGCCAACCGTAGGACTCATATCGAGCAGATAGATCTTCTGTAAATGAGATGTTTGTGTCATCTTCAATTGAAATTTGATTTGAGTCGTAGATAACAACTAGGTTGCCAAGTTTCTGGTGCCCAGCAAGTGAAGCGGCCTCAGCGGTGACACCTTCCTGCATATCACCGTCGCCGGCAATGACGTAGATGAAGTGATCGAAAGGTGACTGGCCTTGGGCGGCTTCAGGGTCATACAGTCCACGCTCAAATCTTGCAGAGTATGCAAATCCAGTTGCCGAGGCAAGGCCCTGCCCAAGCGGTCCGGTGGTAATCTCAACACCCTTGGTGTGTCCGTATTCTGGGTGTCCTGGAGTGGCTGAATCCCAAGTGCGCAGTGCCTTGATGTCGTCTAGTTCAAGACCGTAGCCGTGCAAGTAAAGCTGGTTATAGATAGTAAGAGAACTGTGTCCTACTGAAAGTATGAAGCGGTCTCGACCAACCCAGCGATCATCGCTTGGGTCGTGCCGCATCACCTTATTGAATAGCAGATACGCAACTGGCGCCAGGCTGATTGCCGTTCCAGGGTGACCGTTCCCAACTTTCTCAACTGCGTCAGCAGCAAGCACTCTGGCTGTGTCAACTGCTTTTGAATCTAATGGGCTCCAGTTAAGACCTGACAAGAGTTTCTCCTATTTATGTGACCGGGAATAAAACTGAGTCGGCGCCCTTGCCGAAATCTCTAAGGCCGAGTTGACCAAGATTTTTATCTCTGAGGCGAGTCTACACGTCCAACTATTTCCTTTAGCGGTGGCGATTGGGCGAGTAATTTCACCATTTAGACTTGTATCAAATGTCGAATTCCACCCTTTCCGGATCTGCCAAAGCCCAGCCAACGGCCACACCGCCTCTGCGCAAACTAAAGGCCTATTTGGCACTTACAAAACCACGGGTGATTGAGCTTCTACTAATCACTACGGTTCCGGCCATGGTTTTGGCGGCCAATGGACTTCCGGATTTTTGGCTTGTTCTGGCAACGCTTATCGGTGGGGCATTCAGCGCCGGGAGCGCGAATGCATTCAATTGCTACATAGACGCCGACATAGACAAAATTATGGGCCGAACCAAAAATCGTCCGCTAGTTACCGGCGACCTTACCGGCAGAGAGGCGCTCTGGTTCTCTTGGCTGATTGGCATAGTCTCAGTTTTCTGGCTTGGCCTAACCGTTAACTGGATTGCCTCTGGCATATCCTTGGCTGCACTTCTGTTTTATGTCTTTATCTACACCCTGGGCCTGAAACGCAAAACTCCGCAGAACATTGTTTGGGGAGGAGCAGCTGGCGCTGCACCGGTTCTGATTGGCTGGGCCGCGGTTACCGGGAGCGTTTCCTGGCCAGCGATTGTCATGTTCTTGATTGTTTTTCTTTGGACGCCGCCGCACTATTGGCCGTTATCTGTAAAATATCAATCCGATTATGAATTAGCCAAAGTTCCGATGCTTCCGGTTGTGCGTGGAACAAAGACGGTAGTCCAGCAGATTCTTATCTACGCATGGGCGGTTGCGGCAGCAAGTTTGTTATTGATTCCAGTTGCTGGGATGGGGTTGACCTATGCAATCACCGCATTTGTAGTTAGTGCCTGGTTTATTGCAGCGGCCTATCGAATGTATAAAGAGGGAATGGCGGGTGAGCTAAAGGCGCCGATGAAGCTTTTCCATCTATCTAACCTTCATCTCACTGCGCTTTTTATAGCCATTGCTCTAGATCCATTGGTTAGAAATCTTCTTTAGCTATTTTATTGCCCTTTGATTTCGGCTAGCCGTGCTAGCGATTCATCTCTTTCTTGCGAGTGATCAACTATTCGCTTCGAGTATCCAGCCGCATAGCCCTCACTGTGATCCCAAGGTTCATGAACTTGTGAGTTTGGAAGATGTGCAAGCTCGGGTACGTATTTTCTTACGTAGTCGCCGTTAGGGTCAAATTTAAGCCCCTGCAGCACAGGGTTAAAGATCCTGAAGTATGGACTGGCATCAGTGCCGCACCCAGCAGTCCACTGCCAGCCATGAGCATTTGAGGCCGGATCAAAATCAGTGAGGTTATCTTCAAACCATTTTGCTCCGAGTTGCCATTCCAGATGTAAATCTTTCACCAAAAACGAAGCAACAATCATGCGAACCCTGTTGTGCATCCACCCGGTTTGAGTCAATTGCCGCATCCCTGCATCAACCATTGGATAACCAGTGTTTCCCGTTTTCCAAGCTGAGAGTTTCTTTTCGGCACTAGGACCAGTGTCGTATCGCATCAGTGCGTAGCGCTGATCGTAGTAATCGCTGGTGGTATGTGGATTATGCCAAAGGACATCCGCATAAAACTCTCGCCAGGCTATCTCTTTTCTAAAAACGGTTACACCGTCTGAGTCCGAGTCAAACGGCTCTAGCTGGGCAAGCAGTGTCCTTGGATGAATCTCGCCATGAGCCAAAGCGTGACTCAAGTTCGAGGTTCCACTTAGGTCGGCACGGTTTCTTATGTCGTGGTATTCATTAAGCGCACGTTTCTTAAATGAATTAAAAGTCTTGGTAGCATAGTCCTCACCAGCTCTAATCTTGAACGGCAAATCTCCTGAAATCTTTGGTAACTCCACAGACGGCACAGACTTGCTCCAACTAAAATCTTTTTTAAGTTTTACTGGCGACTCCCAACCAAATTTCACCCAGTTGTTATAGAACGGGGTATAAACCCGATATGGCAGTCCGTCATCCTTGGTGACGGAACCTGGCGCAACGGCATAGTAACTGTCATCAAGCTGCAGGAAGACATTTATCTTTTTAAGAGCTAGCCCAACTTCGTTCTGTTCGGCAATTCCATCGGGATCAAAGGATCGCGTGGCGTGCACAGTTGCCACCCCAGTCGCTGAAGCCACATCTACGATTTCCTTTGCTACGTTTCCGTAGCGCCTCACCAAGTTTCCATCCATTGAACGATCAAGTGCGCTTAGTGACTCAACTAGTGAGGCTTGCCTTATTGGTAGAAGCTTTTGGAAACTAATTTTATTTATTGGATAGATTCCAGTGACAAGCTTGTCGCCATCGGTAATTGCTCCGGATATGGCGTGATTAAGGGCAACATTATCCTGCAGGCGAAGATCTCGTCTAAACCAGAAAACTCTCGCCATGCTAATCCGCCCGAATAGTTTTTCCGCGTATTGCCAACCACTGGAATGTGATTAAGGCACTGAGTACAGCTGCACCAAGCATGTGGAATGTCACCAAAATAGCCGGCACACCAAGCCGCGACTGAACAATGCCAATTACAGCTTGAGCAAGCGTCACGCTGACTAATAGAGCGCTGACCTTCCACTGATAGCTGCGATTCTTTGATTCTTTATCGCGCCTTTGAATCAAGGCAAATTGAATCAGAGCAAGAAGAAGCATGAGGTATCCGGGATAGCTGTGAAAATGCTGCCAAAGCTCAAGATCTAGCCCGTTCCTAATACTGTTTGCATCACCCGAGTGCGGTCCAGCTCCGGTGACCAGAACGCCGATCAAAATTGTCACGGCACCGATGATGGCAAGTGGTGTCGCGGTTGCGTAAATTGCCTGCGAAACAGGGACATGAATCGGAGGAAGCGCTCGGAAAACTAGCAGTGCGGCCAAAGCGATAAGAAATGAGCTTAGTACAAAGTGGGCGCCAACCAACCATGGGTTTAGGTCTGTAAGAACTGTAATGCCACCTAGGATGGCCTGGGCGGGTATTCCAAGGCCGAGAAGGAAAGCTGGAAGAACCAAACCTCGACGAAGTTTTTTTCCAAGAGCTAGCACGGTAATAAAGGTAAGTAGGGCAATGAGTGCAAGAACGAAGGTTAGAAGACGATTGCCAAACTCGATAATTCCGTGGATTCCCATTTCTGGAACAGTCACAAAAGACTCGTCAG
>WLGC01000059.1 GCA_009703465.1 Actinomycetota bacterium
ACAATCTTGCCAAGTCGAATCACGGTAATTCGGTCTGCAACTTCTTGAACCTCACGAAGCTTGTGAGTGATGAAAACAATTGCTTTACCCTCGGCGCGCAACTGCTTCATGATTTCCATGAGCTCGTCTGTTTCCTGCGGAGTAAGCACTGCTGTTGGTTCATCAAAAACCAAAACTTGAGCGTCGCTAATAAGCGCTTTGATAATTTCAACTCGCTGTTGAACACCAACTGGCAGATCACCAACTATGGCATCTGGATTTACTTCAAATCCAAAGCGGTCTGAAAGTTCTTTTACTTGGGCACGGGCAGCTTTTAGATCAAGCACCCCACCGGCTTTAGTTGGCTCATGGCCCAGAATGACATTTTCGGCAACAGTGAAAACTGGAATCAACATAAAGTGCTGGTGCACCATGCCAATGCCAGCGGCCATGGCATCTCCGGGACCTGAAAACTTCACAACCTTGTCATCAAGAAGAATGTCTCCACCGTCTGCTTGATAAAGACCGTATAGAACATTCATCAAGGTTGATTTGCCGGCACCATTTTCACCCAGCAAACAGTGAATCTGGCCGGGCTCAACAATTAGGTTTACGTTGTCGTTGGCGGTCATGGCGCCAAAGCGCTTTGTGATTCCGCGCAGTTCCAGCTTCATTGCTATTTCCCTGTTTTTATAAAAGGCCCGGTTGGGGCGTCATAACTTAAGTCTAACTTGCACCAAGACTGGCTAAAGCAAAAAAGTTGGGGGCCGATTTCTCGACCCCCAACTTTCTAACTATTTTTAGTATGAAGACTTCACGTCTAGTGAGCCTGAAACGATTTCAGCTTCTAGAGCTGCAACCTCATCGGCAATACCAGCAGGCCACATAACTTCGTGTGCTGGTGAGATGCCAACACCCTTGTTTGCAAGAGTACCTACGTAGATTGCCTCGCCACCTTCGAAGGTGCCCTCAAGGCTTGCCTTGATGGTCTCGAAGATTGCAACGCTCATGTTCTTCTGAATTGAGGTCAGGATTAGTGACTTGAACTCGTCAAACTTTGGAGCCTTGTACCAGTCGGTGTCTACACCGATAACGTATACGCCTTCAGCTTCTAGAGCTGCCTGACCTGATCCGGCACCAACTGGGCCAGCAACAGGAAGGATAACGTCAGCACCCTGCTTGATGAAGTTAGCTGAAACAGTCTTACCCTTAGCAACGTCTGAGAAGTCACCGGTCATGGTCCACTTTGACTGATCGTCACCCTTGGCACCAAGAACTTCTACCTTGGTTCCCTTTACAGAGTTGTGGTGAGCAACACCCTGCTTGAAGCCATCCATGAAGATGGTTACAGATGGGAATGCCATTCCACCAAAGGTTGCAACTTTGCCAGTCTTTGAAGTAGCAGCTGCAACGTAACCTGCAAGGAATGCAGCCTCAGCGGTGTCAAACAAAAGTGGCTTTACGTTTGGAACATACTTTGGGCTGAAGTCTGCGTTGCTTAGAGCGGTGTCAACAGGAGCAAAGTTAATTGTTGGGTTAGCAGCTGATGCAACGTCAGTTGCTGCAGCTAGAGCGAAACCAACAGGAACGATAATGTTGCAACCTTCGGCAACCATTGCGTCAACGTTTGGCTGGTAGTCGGTACCTGACTCTGACTCAACTTCAGCGGTCTGTACGCCAAGAACTGTCTTAGCTTCCAATAGACCGTTGTAGGCCTCTTCGTTGAATGAACCGTCATCAAAACCACCCTCATCTGAAACGATGCAGGCCTTGTAGTCAACTGGTGCTGCGGTTGGCTCAGCTGGAGCTGATGCACAACCGGCAAGGGTTAGGGTTGCAACAGATGCAAGCGCTAAACCTTTAAGAATGTTTTTGTTCAATTAGATTCCTCCTGGAATACAAGGGATGTCTCTCATCCCTCGCTACCGCAACAGTCTATCTATTTGCCTAAGGCCTCCGAGACGAAACCCGCTTAGTTATCCAAAAATTTACCAATTCGAGATGCGTTTTGAAACAAAACTAAAAAGCTGGCGCTTTCAATTTATCTGGTCGAGGAATTGACCTATAGAACTTCGGAGTGGCCGGTGGCCTTGAGCGCATCCACCAAACTTTTTACTCTTTGTGCATGCTCTTTTGTCGTTACCAACAATGCATCTGGCGTATCCACCACAATGATGTCTTCAACACCGATGAGAGCAATCAGTCGATCGGTATCGGAAATCAAAATCCCACTTGAACTATCAGCTAGAACTTTAGCGTTGCCAAGAACGGCCAGGTTTCCCTTCCGGCCCTGAGATTGCAATTCTGCAATAGCGGCAAAGTCGCCCACATCGTGCCAGGAGAAACTAGCTGGAATAACTGCC
The DNA here is from genome assembly GCA_009703465.1 of Actinomycetota bacterium. Lineage (GTDB taxonomy): Bacteria > Actinomycetota > Actinomycetes > Actinomycetales > Microbacteriaceae > Rhodoluna. The sequence continues at coordinate 2,343 of WLGC01000059.1, forward strand.
ACCAAACCAGCGGCGGCGGCTGGCTCAGCAACCGAGTAATCAATGGCGACTTTCTTTAGTCCCGGCCAAATCTTTTCGATGCTGGCTTTTCGATCATCGGTGTCCCAGGCTTTGGCCAATTCCATAATCGCTGCGTGTAGCTCAGGCTCTGATTTTGAAAGCTGATCCAGCAGCAGGGCTGCCGGAGCGATAAACATTCCGGCATTCCATAGGTAGTGACCGGAGTCAACGTACTTTCTAGCTTTTGTAATGTTTGGCTTTTCAACAAATTTGGCAACACTTCTGGCCTCAGGGGCGCCAGCGATTTCAAGTTCCTCGCCTGCCTTTATATAGCCAAATCCAACCGAAGGCTCAGTCGGCTCAATTCCAATGGTGACTATCTTTCCGGTGGCAGCAACCAGCACGGCCTGCTTCACCGTCTTTTGAAATTGCTCGTCCTCGGTGATTACGTGATCAGCGGCAAATGAGCCGATAATCACATCTGGCTCGCGGTTTACCAGGATTGCTGCGGCGAGCGCGATGGCTGCTGTTGAATCCTTCGGAGAAAGCTCAAGTACTAGGTTTTCGATAGATAAGTCTTCGATTTGCTCCATCACTGCTGATTTATGCACTTTTCCGGTGACCACAAGTATTCGATCTTTGCCAGCGATTGGAACAAGTCGGTCCCAGGTGTCCTGCAGCAGAGTCTGGCCAGAGCCAGTTAGATCATGAAGAAATTTTGGAGCGGAGGCTCGAGACAGTGGCCAAAGGCGACTGCCGATTCCGCCGGCGGGAATGATGCTGAAGAATCGATCCATTGGATCTCTATGAGAAGTCATAACTTCTTGAAATCTTAGCCCAACCGGGCTTATGAGGAATAGATAGCTGGTTTTGCTGGCTTAGACTTAGAAGCAATAAATGTCGTTGTAATACATGGAGGTTTTACCGTGCCATCACTGCCAGCCGGCACCCTTTACCGCGGAAAAGTGGGCATGTGGTCCTGGGTTCTGCACCGAATCACCGGTGTGGCCATATTCTTCTTCCTCTTAGTTCACGTTTTAGACACTGCCTTGGTTCGTCTAAGCCCTGAGGCCTATAACGCGGTAATCAATACCTATAAGACACCTCTTATTGGTGTTGCTGAGCTAGGGCTAGTTGCCGCAGTTCTGTATCACTCAATGAACGGTGTTCGAATCGTTCTGATTGACTTTTGGCGCAAGGGTGTCAAGTACCAGAACATTATGTTCTGGATCGTGGTTTCAATTGCCTTTATCGTCTTTGCCATCTTCACCCCTCGTCACCTATCACACGTATTCGGCTAAGAAAAGGAGAGCAAATGTCTGTAGTTATTGAGCAACCTCGCTCCCCGCGCAGTCGAAACGGTGCCAACTGGGAAAAGTATGGCTGGATTTTCATGCGCGCCTCTGGCGTCATCCTTATCTTCTTGGTGCTCGGTCACCTATTTGTAAACCTTTACCTCGGTGAAGGCATTAAGGCAATTGACTTTGCCTTTGTTGGTGGCAAGTGGTCTGATCCATTCTGGAAAGTTTGGGATCTGGCCATGCTTTGGCTAGCCATGATTCACGGCACCAATGGAATGCGCACAATCGTCAATGACTACGCAACCAAAGAAACAATTCGCAAAGCTTTGGTTACATCTCTATGGGGTGTCTGTGCAGTACTAATTACTTTGGGCACTCTGGTTGTTTTCACTTTTGATCCATGCCCAGCCGGTGCACTACCTGAACTACTGCCGTCATTCTGTCCAGTAAACGCTTCGTAATTTAAATTCGCCATCAACGCAGGAGTTATTGATTGTCAAACGCTAAACCTAAAGTGCACCACTACGAATACGACGTTGTAATCGTTGGTGCCGGTGGCGCTGGCATGCGCGCGGCAATTGAATCAGGCCCGCATGTAAAAACCGCTGTGATTTCAAAACTTTTTCCAACTCGCTCGCACACCGGAGCTGCCCAAGGTGGAATGGCTGCAGCACTTGGAAACGTTGAGGAAGATTCTTGGGAGTGGCACACCTTTGACACCGTAAAAGGTGGCGACTACCTAGTTGATCAAGATGCTGCTGAAATTTTGGCTAAAGAATCTGTTGAAGCAGTTATTGATCTAGAAAACATGGGTTTGCCATTCAATAGAACTCCAGATGGAAAAATTGACCAGCGTCGCTTTGGTGGTCACACCCGCGACCACGGAAAAGCTCCGGTTCGCCGTTCCTGCTACTCAGCTGACCGCACCGGTCACATGATTTTGCAAACTCTTTACCAGAACTGCGTAAAGCTAGGAATTGAGTTTTACAACGAGTTCTACGTGCTTGATCTAATCATGACCAAGGTTGACGGCGAAGAACGCCCATCAGCAGTTGTGGCCTACGAGCTAGCAACCGGTGAGCTACACATCTTCCAGGGCAAGAGCATTGTTTTTGCTACCGGTGGCTTCGGCAAGATTTTCAAGACCACATCAAACGCTCACACTCTTACTGGTGATGGCGTTGGCATTATCTGGCGTAAGGGTCTGCCGCTTGAGGACATGGAGTTCTACCAGTTCCACCCAACTGGCCTTGCCGGTCTTGGCATTTTGCTTTCCGAGGCAGCCCGCGGTGAAGGTGGAATTCTAAGAAACTCCTCTGGCGAGCGCTTTATGGAGCGCTATGCACCAACTATTAAAGACTTAGCCCCGCGTGACATGGTTGCTCGTGCTATGGCCAATGAGGTACGCGAAGGGCGCGGAGCAGGTCCAAACAAGGACTACGTACTTCTTGATCTAACTCACCTACCACCAGAAGTTATTGACGAGAAGCTGCCGGATATTACTGAGTTTGCTCGCACCTACCTAGGTGTTGAGCCATACACCGAGCCAGTTCCGGTATTCCCAACCGCGCACTATGCAATGGGTGGAATTCCAACGAATGTTCTAGCCGAGGTGCTTCGCGATAACGACACCGTGGTACCTGGTCTCTATGCTGCCGGCGAATGCGCCTGCGTATCAGTGCACGGAGCAAACCGTCTTGGTACTAATTCACTGCTTGACATCAACGTATTTGGAAAGCGCGCAGGAATTGCAGCTGCTAAGTATGCAAAAACTGCCAGCCACGTTCCAGTTCCAGCGAACGCAGCCGATGAGGTTATTTCAATTATTGAAAAGGTTCGCAATTCAAAGGGCAGCGAAAAAGTTGCCGTTCT
>WLGC01000006.1 GCA_009703465.1 Actinomycetota bacterium
CGTGTCCGTCACGTTGTTCGCGTGCCGTATGACCCAGCACTTGCCGCTGGATCAGTTATTAAGTTCAGTGACCTCAAGCCGGGAACTAGGCAAGCTGCCCGCGAGCTAGCAGCGCTCGTAGTCGACGGATTAAACAATCCGGTCTAGCTTCTAACGTCAAACCAAAATGCCAGTCAGGGAAATTCGTCTTTTTGGCGACCCAGTTCTAAAAACTGTTTCAGATCCAGTTATTGAAATTGACGACAGAATAAAAAGCTTGGTCGAAGACCTGCTGGATACGACTAAAGTGCCCGGCCGAGCTGGCGTGGCAGCGCCTCAAATCGGAGTCAACCTTAGGGTTTTTAGCTTTAACGTTGGCAATCAGGTTGGCTACCTAATTAATCCAATCATCAAAGAACTCGGCGGTGCCATTGTTGATACTGAAGAGGGCTGCCTATCGCTTCCTGGACTATGGCACAAAACCCCAAGGTATGAAAAAGCAACTGCAACGGGAGTGAACTTAGCCGGTGAGCATGTAGAGATTACTGGAACCGGATTAATGGCACAGGCCCTGCAGCACGAGTGCGATCACCTAGATGGTTTGGTCTACCTTGACCGGCTCGAGGGGCAAGAGCGAAAGGATGCGCTAAAAATACTGCGAGCTTCTGACTGGTTTAATCAGGCCTAGTTTTGCTGACTACTGCGCTTCAATCTCATTTGTCGCTGGACCAGAACTGTAGATCTCTTCAATCGTCGGTGCAAAGTCGCGCATGACAACTTCTCGCTTGATTTTTAGCGATGGAGTTAGGTGGCCACTTTCTTCACTGAGCTCTTGACCGAGTACCGCAAATTTTCTAATTGATTCTGCTCTAGAGAAATTTTTATTCACTCTATCTACCGCTATCTGCAGGGCCGCCAGAACCTTTGGCTCCTTGGCTGCCTGGGCGAGGGTTAGCGATTTACTTAGTCCATTATTCTCTAGCCAAATAGGCAGCATCTCACCGTCAAGTGATATAAGAGCCGAGACAAATGGGCGCTGGTCACCAATAACAACAGCTTGAGCCACTAGTGAATTTCCACGCAGTGGATCCTCCAGCGCGGCTGGGGCAACATTTTTTCCTCCGGCAGTGACAATCAATTCCTTTTTGCGTCCTGTGATGCTGATGAAGCCCTCTTCATCAATTTCGCCAATGTCTCCGGACTTAAACCATTCACCTTCAAACGCCGCCTTTGTGGCTTCAGGATTTTTCCAATAGCCACGAAGTGTGTTGTTTCCGCGAAGCAGGATTTCTCCGTCTGGGGCAATTTTGATACCAGTACCTGGCAGCATCAGCCCAACTTTTCCAATCCTTAGATTCTTGGCCCGGCCAATCGAGGCAGGGGCGGTGGTTTCGGTTAGCCCATAACCCTCGAGCACAGTCAAGCCGATTGCCCGGTAAAAGTGCCCAAGCCTGGTGCCGAGTGGGCCACCCCCAGATATAGCGAACTTGACTCGGCCACCCATGGCAGCGCGAAGTTTTTTGTAAACCAACCGATCAAAAATGGCGAACTGAATTTTCAGCCCTAGCGATGGACCCTGCTTGGTATCTAGCGCCTTTGAGTAGGCAATCGCTGTGTAAGCGGCCTTCCTAAAAATTTTCCCCTTGCCGCCAGATTCTGCGCGTTGCTCTGCAGAGTTATAAACCTTTTCGAAAACTCGCGGCACTGCCAACAAGAAGTGCGGCTTAAAGCTTTGCATAGCTGCTGCAATTGTTTTTGTATCTGGCTGGTGACCAACCTTCACGCCACCGTGGACAGCAAGAACTGAGACAAATCTTGCGAAAACGTGAGCCAGCGGCAAGAACAGCAATGTGGTGTGCTTTGAATTAACCACATCAGGAAGTTCAAGGGTTGCATTTTTGCTCAATTCAACAAATCCTCGGTGCAACAGCTCGCAACCCTTTGGTTTTCCTGTGGTTCCGGAGGTGTAGATGATGGTTGCGAGATCAAAAAGACCAGATGTTTTTCTGCGGGTTTCCAAGTTTTCATTTGTAACGTCACGACCAAGTTTTTTTAGATTCTCTATCGCGCCGGAGTCAATAGTGAACACCTGACGACAAAGCGGAGCGCTCGACTTTATCTGCTCAAATCTTGATACGTGCTCATCGTTCTCAACGAAAAGAGCCACACAGTCGGCATCTGAAAGAATCCATTCAATTTGCGATGGTGCTGAGGTTTCATAAATTGGAACCGACACCGCGCCGGCGTACCAGATAGCAAAGTCGATCAGTGCCCACTCATATCTAGTACGGCTCATGATTCCAACGGCTTGACCTGGTTGAACCCCTGAAGCGATAAGCCCCTTTGCTACCGAGACAACTTCCTGTTCAAATGCCTTTGCGGTGACATCCACCCAGACACCCGGGGTTTTTTCTATTGCGAACAGGTTTAGCTCTGGAGTTGATTTCACGCGATTGCGAAGCAGATGGGTGATGTTCTCGGATGCATCGCTGACTACCAGCGGAGCGACGTCGTAGGTCTGCATGGGGCCTCTCAAGGGTCAAGTTCTTGCGCTAACTCTACTTGCGCAGCGGCTAAACTTCAGGGGGTTAAGTAGATTATTTAGATTTTTTTACCAATAAAGAGGGATTCATGCACTGCATCGGCATTGACATCGGTGGCACCAAGATAGCCGGGGCGCTGGTTGATGCTGGCGGCTCGGTGATTAGGCAGCAACGCCTGCCAACCCCGGCCAATGATCCAGATGCCCTAATTGACGCGGTCATTGGACTAATCGAAGAACTAGCCGAGGGTGAGGAAGTGCTTGGCGTTGGCGTTGCCGCGGCCGGCTTTATTGATGCTCAGCAGGCAAACATCATTTATGCGCCTAACCTTAGTTGGCGCAACGAGCCATTCAAATCCAAGCTTGAGGCGAAGCTATCGCTTCCAGTTGTAATTGAAAACGATGCCAACGCGGCAGCCTGGGCCGAGTATCGTTTTGGCGCCGGAGTCGGGTTTAGGCACATGGTGATGCTGACCATCGGCACCGGGGTAGGTGGTGCGGTAATCACCGATAGCAAAATGCTCAGAGGTGGTTTTGGAATTGCTGGAGAGCTCGGTCACCTAAGGATGGTGCCTAATGGTTTACTCTGTGGCTGCGGACAGAACGGCTGCCTGGAAGCCTACGCCTCGGGAACTGCACTTTTGAAGGCTGCAAAAGCACTGGCTTCCTCTAGTGATCCAGCCGGCCAAAGGCTCAGGGAATTGCAATCTGGAGGTCAGGAGCTTTCTGGGCAAGAGGTTTATTCGGCAATTCAAGAGGGAGATCCCGGTGCGCTTGGCCTGCTTCAGGAAATGGGCAGTTGGTTGGGTCAGGCAGTTGCGTCGCTGACAGCTGTATTGGATCCAGAAATTGTGGTGATTGGCGGAGGAGTAAGTGTTGCCGGTGATTTACTGCTCGATCCAATTAGATCCGCATACCTAGAGCACCTGCCGGCAAGGGGCTTTAGGCCCGAATTGAAGATTATCGCTGCCGAATTTGTCAATAATGCTGGAGTGGTTGGGGCAGCAGACCTCGCTCGCGTATCTTTGGCTCCAAAGGTAAACTGAGACCTTATTGCTCAATTGTGGCAATTGTGCAGTTTGAGGTTTTGAAAGGGGTGCCCAATGGCGTACTTCATTTTGAAAACCTTTGTGCTTGGACCACTGCTGAGGGTACTTTTTCGTCCTTGGGTTCGTGGCCTAGAAAACATCCCGAGCACAGGTCCAGTTATTTTGGCCAGCAACCACCTTTCTTTTTCAGACTCAATTTTTCTGCCGCTGCAATCACGTCGGCCGGTAGTTTTTTTAGCTAAGAGTGAATACTTCACTGGGCGTGGTCTCAAGGGCGCGCTGACCAGGTGGTTCTTCAAGGCCACCGGACAGCTACCTATTGATCGAAGCGGTGGCAAAGCCTCGGAGGCATCATTGAACACCGGGCTAAAAGTTCTTGGCCAAGGACAAGTCCTTGGTATTTACCCAGAGGGCACCAGAAGCCCCGACGGCCGACTTTACCGTGGGAGAACTGGAATTGCCCGCATGGTTCTTGAGTCAAAAGCCCCGGTGGTACCGGTTGCAATGATTGACACTGAGAAAGTTCAGCCAATTGGAAAGCGCCTACCAAGAATTCTGCGAATTGGAATCGTGGTTGGAACCCCGCTTGATTTTTCGCGTTTTGACGGCATGGAGGGAGATCGCATAGTTTTGCGCGCGGTCACCGATGAAATCATGTACGAACTTCGAAAGCTAAGCGGACAAGAATATGTTGATGCGTATGCTTCAACAGTTAAAGAAAAACAAGCTCGGCTAGTCAGGTAGAAAGATAGAAAATGAATGATCCAGTTGTAATTGCAGACCCAAAGGTCATCAGCGGACTCGATAACTACCTAAACATGCCTGCGGCACAGCAGCCTAGTTGGCCTGATGCAGCGGCTGTAAAGTCAGTGCGTGAAGAGCTTGCCACACTTCCTCCACTAGTTTTTGCCGGTGAGGTAGATATTCTAAGAACTAGATTGGCTGCTGCTGCATCTGGTAAAGCATTCTTACTTCAAGGCGGCGATTGTGCGGAAACTTTTGCCGATGCAACCGCAGATCGTATTCGCTCTCGGGTAAAGACATTGTTACAAATGGCAGTTGTTTTAACTTACGGCGCTTCACTTCCGGTTATAAAAATGGGTCGTATGGCCGGGCAATTTGCAAAACCTCGATCCAGCGACACTGAAACACGCGGTGATGTGACTCTGCCGGCATACCGAGGAGACATCGTAAATGGATATGACTTCACTGAGCAGGCACGCACTCCAGATCCAAAGCGCTTACTCAAGGCTTACAACACATCGGCATCAACTCTGAACCTAATTCGAGCATTTACCCAGGGTGGTTTTGCTGACCTTAGATCAGTGCACGAGTGGAATCGTGGTTTTGCAAACAATCCGGCTAACGAGCGCTACCTATCTCTGGCTCAAGAGATCGATCGCGCCATAAAGTTCATGGCTGCCTGTGGTGCTGATTTCAACGAACTTCGTACCACAGAGTTCTACGTAAGCCACGAGGGATTGTTGATGGATTACGAGCGACCACTAACCAGAATCGACTCTCGCACCGGAAACCCCTACATCACTTCAGGGCACTTTATTTGGGTGGGCGAGCGAACCAGGCAAATGGATCACGCCCACATTGATTACCTATCCAGGGTCCGAAATCCAATTGGCGTAAAGCTTGGTCCAACAACTCAAGTGCAGGATGTAATTGAGCTAATTGAAAAACTTGATCCAGAACGTGAGCCAGGACGCCTAACTTTCATCACTCGCATGGGTGCAGGAAAGATTCGCAATGAATTGCCTAAGTTGGTTGAAGCGGTTAGAGATTCAGATGCCAATCCACTGTGGGTGACTGACCCAATGCACGGCAATGGCATCACGACAAAAAATGGTTACAAATCTCGCCGCTTTGATGATGTCATGGATGAGGTTCAAGGATTCTTTGAAGTACACCGTGCCGCCGGAACTTTCCCAGGGGGAGTCCACGTAGAGCTAACCGGGGACGATGTTACAGAGTGCCTAGGTGGATCCGAGCAGATTGACGAGGCTAGTCTTGAGTCCAGATATGAATCTCTTTGCGACCCAAGGCTAAACCACATGCAATCTTTGGAATTGGCATTCTTGGTAGCAGAGCAGTTAGCAAAGCGCTAAAACTACTTCGTCGAAATTGTTACCGAATCACCCACGCGAAGTTGGGTGTTGGCGGCAACGCTCTGTTTCTTTACTTTGACTATTCCCCAGCGGCTAGTTAGTTGATCGGTGTTCACCACAACCTGCAGTCCAAGCGCTTCCAAAGCAGTTTTAGCGGCGAGGACTGTTTGGCCAATCATGTTTGGAACTGCGACTAAATTCGGTCCCTTGGAAACTAAAAGCGTAACCTCGGAACTTTTAGTGAGAGGTTCAACGAGCGGCACTAGTTTTATAACTTGCCCAGCTGGAACCGAGTCGTTGAATTCTTCTCTGATTTCCTTGATAACTAAGCCAGAAGTTTCTATTGCCACAATTGCTGCAGCTTGAGTCATTCCGGCCACAGCCGGGACAGGCCCAAGCGAGAGCGAGAGATTGATTCTGCTGCCCTCCGGAATCTTGGTGCCATCTGCACCTAGGTGATCGAAAACTCTTCCAACGCTTGCTGGATCAAAAAAAGATTGAACCTCACCAAGCGAGAATCCTGCAGCCAACAACGCCTCGGTTGCTTCGGCAAGGTTCTTGCCGTTGAGAGTCGGAGCGGCAATAAGTCTTGGCCCACTTGAAGCATAGATTTTTATAGCTCCGCCGAAAAATAGTGAGCCGGCAGCTGGTTCAGTTCTAATAACCAGACCTTTGGCTACGGTCAAAGAATTCTCTTCAACAATTGCTATTTCAGCATTAAGTGGAGCCAGTGAAAGTTGGGCTTGATCAACAGTTCGACTTACTAGGTTTGGTATTGCCGCAAGTCCACCTGGTCCGCTGCTAAAAAACCAACCGGCACCGCTGCCTAACAGCACAGCAAAAAGGCTTGCAATAAAAAACTTAGCGCCAACTCTTCTTTTGCCAAGGTTTTCCAAGCGACTTGGTTCCTCGGTGCCTAAATCCCAATTGTCAAAAATTTGAGTCTGCGCAAAATCTACTTGTCCATCAATAACCTGCGTCTGGTTTGGATCCTGCTTCAAATCCTGATCGGTTAGCCTAACTGTTCTATCAACCTCTGGGACACGCAGCGTGGTGTTTTTTCTACCAGCTTTTAGATCGGCTCTTGCTCTTTGCACCACGGAAAGCAATTCAACTGCGTCACTTGGTCGATGTGCAGGCTCTCGGGCGCTTGCCCAAAGAACTAACTCATCTAACAGCGCCGGCACGTTTTGATTCAGACTGGACGGTGCCGGAACATTGTCATTGGCATGCTGATAGGCAACTTGAACCGCTTGCTCGCCCTCAAAGGGCTGCCTTCCAGTGAGCATCTCAAAAAGCATGATTCCAGCTGCGTAAACATCACTTCTTGCATCAGCAACTCCACGAAGTACCAGCTCAGGGGACAGGTAGGCCACTGTTCCAATCAGTGAGCCACTGCCGGTGTGATTGTCTATGTCTCTGGCTAACCCAAAATCGCCTAGCTTGATTCTGCCATCGTCTGCCAAAAGGACATTTTCCGGCTTTAGGTCTCGATGTAAAATCCCTGCTCGGTGAGCTGCGGCAAGCCCTGCCAGCATTGGTTCGAAAAGTTCCAACGCGCGGTTGGCTTCAAGGGCACCAAAATCCTTGAGGGCGTCCCTCAAGTTTATCCCTGAGACATATTCCATCGCCATAAACGCCAGCTCGCCGTCTTGTCCCTGATCAAAGACATTCACCAGGTTTGGATGTGAAAGTTTTGCCGCAATTCGGGCCTCGCGAATGAATTTTTCCCTAAAAGAAACATCGATGGCTAGGTGGGGGTGAATAATTTTTAGCGCAACCTGACGCTCAAGACGATTATCGGTGGCGAGGTAAACAGTGGCCATCCCACCGCGCGCAACTAGTTTTTCAATCCGGTAGCGCTCACCAATTAATCTTCCGACTAATTCAGGCACCAGTTCCCGATCCGTTGTCTTCACTTAGTTGATCAAACCAAACCCAAGCAGAAAGTTCCCACTTTGCGTAGGCATTTGGAAATGCTGATATCTGCACGGCTTGCGCAGCCTGGGTAAGAGTTTTAGTTGACCAATCCTTTATGTCGAGCAAACCCTTTGCAGCACCCGCAGTTGGGCTTTTTGGACCACCAAAGAATGCTCTTGCCGAATATTCCGGATTCATTATTTCAGCCACTGTGCCCCAGTGAGCACTTGGCCGCTGTTGAAAAATTCCAACCGAGTCACGGTCTCCATAATTGATGTTGCGAATTCCTGATTCCTGCATAGCTGTTGCCAAAGCAATTACGATTCCATAATCCGAGACGCCAAGAGATTTTCCAATCCGATAAATAACTTGCGCGTTAGAGCGCATCTCTTTGGTCATCTGTGTAATTTCTGGGCAGAATTTTATTTCGTGCACGCCGGGGATTACCAATTTCTGACCAATGAAAATCATGGTTGACCAGGTCAGGTTGTTGCTGGAAAGGATTGCCTGAGTAGAGACGCCATGGGCAGCAGCAATTCGACTAATTGTTTCGCCGGATCGAACTGTGTGAAAACCATGAATCTCACAAACATTGCTCGGTCGCCTAGGATCCGTTGAGCTGAGTGCTCCGCTTAGTGGTGCTGCCGTAGGTTTTGATTTTCCAGCCGGAGCCTGGGCGGCTAATCGGTTCGGCTGGAGCTGAATTTTTTGGCCGAAGTAAATCAGAGAAGATTCGGTGAACGAGTTCGCCTCCAGCAAATTACTGAGCTTCAAACCGTAGAGGTTTGCGATACTAGCCAGCGTCTCGCCGGCGGCAACAGTGTGCTCAGCAGGAAGAACTGATGATGGTTTTTTTGGAATAACTGATCCGATTGTCAACCTTTGACCGGGGAAGATGATTGCCTTAGCCGAGAGAGCATTCATGCTGAGAACAGTAGAAATTGAAATACCGTGCTGCTTGGCAATCGAAGCAATGGTTTCACCGCGTTTGACAACGTGCACCGTGGCGGCTGCCGCTTTCTCAACACTGGGTGGGGCTACAACATCAGAAATCAGTTTTAGTTTTTGACCTGGAACAATTAGTGAGTTTCGTGCAATCTCGTTAAGTTGCAATAGCTGACGAGTTGACATTTGAAATTTTCTGGCAATTCCAGTCACCGTGTCACCGGCACGAACAGTGTAGGTCAATTGATTTGCTGTGCTGATGGCGGCGCTGGGGCTGACGGCGTTGGCGCCGGAAGTGTTGGAGGCCGGAAGGGTGTCCCCGTCAGCGCTCTGGCTTGGGTTTTTAGGATCGACCTCTTTGTTATCTGCTTCTTCAATTGGAATTGTTGAAGCAGCCCCGATGGCGCTAATGATGGTAATCGGGACTGTGACCAGGGCTACACCCAGGGCCTTCGAGTCTCGTTTCTCATCCATGTTGCCTACATTCCAAAAGGTCAAGCCAGCCATTATCATCGCACGGGGCAGGTTTTTTACCCGTGAGGCTCAAAGGTGTGGCAATCTTGTCTGGTGAGCAATGTGTTGGATAAAGTTTCGGGCTGGATAACCGTACCTGAGGCTGCGGAACTGCTAAATGTTCCGTTGGGTAGAGTTCGTCGTTTGATCGAGGAACATCATTTAATTGCCATCAAGCGCGAAGGCATCTTGAGCATCCCCAGCGAAATCATTATTGAGGGCGAGCCTCTGCCTAGCCTGCCTGGAACCATGATTGTCTTGCTTGATTCAGGACTCAAGTACCAAGACGCTTTTGAATGGCTATTCACCGTGGAGGATAGTTTGCCAGGAACCCCTATGGAGTTTTTACTGAAGGGCCACAAATCGGCCGTTCGTCGCGCTGCCATGCTGTTGGCACTTTAGAAAAAAGGTCTCTAAGCCTGGCGGTTGATTACTTTTTCTGCGAGCGCTTCGAGCTCTTGCTTCGCCCTCGGGTCAATGTTGATTGATGAAAGTGCATTCATGCTTTCATTGGCAAGCTCTTCAATCATGCGCTCAGTTTTTGCCAAGGCCCCAGAACCCGAAATTGTTTGCTGAAGAAAACCAATTTGCTCATTAGTCAGACTTCTACTGGCCAGCATTTCATCAAAGATGGCACCAATTGAAGGGCTTAGTGATTCACGAGTTAGGCCAACAAGCACGGTTCGCTTTCCTTCGCGCAGATCATCACCAGCTGGCTTTCCGGTAACTGATGGATCACCAAAAACTCCAAGGATGTCATCTCTCAGCTGAAAGGCCATCCCCAAAGGAATACCAAAAGCCGACAGTCCACGAAGTAAATCAGGGGAAGCCCCAGCAAAAGCAGCACCAATTAGAATTGGTGCTTCGATGCTGTATTTGGCTGATTTATAAAGAATTACCCGGTTCGCGCGTCCCACAGCTTCTTCAACCGGTCTGGTATTTGCGGCATTTTCTTCAAGAACATCGAGATACTGGCCAGCCATAACCTCAACGCGCATTTTGCTAAATTCATTGCGGCAGGCACTTTCGATTTCAGGCGCTGGGGCCTGAAGCAAGGCGCTTCCAAATATTTCGCTGCTCCAGCCCAGCATTAGATCACCAACCAATACCGAACCAGCGGTTCCGAATCTTTCGGGGCTTCCAGCCCAGCCAGAAGCCTGGTGCAAACTTTCAAATCTTTTGTGAACTGATGGTGCGCCTCTTCTGGTATCTGATTGATCAATCAAATCATCGTGAACAAGCGCTGCGCCCTGAAACATTTCTAGGGCTGCAGCTATACCGACCATTGCCTCGGCTGAGGCTTCGCGCTGTTGTTCTGACTGCCGAATCTCAGCTACCGAAAGAGCGCCAACCCAAGACCAGTAGCAAAAAAGAGCCCTGAAACGTTTACCTCCACGTAGTAAGTCCCTTGAGTAATCAACCACCGGAGCTAAATCGGGGGAAATCTGCTCAAAATCACTTTTTTGAGTAGCGCAAAACTCGTCTAAGCGATCTTGAATCAAATCAAGGAGAACTTTTGTTTCACTCACCGCTATAGCCTAACCGCCATCAGGAGCTTAGACTTTAGTGAGAAAATAGGTTTTGAAATCATTTTTTCGCTAGATTTAGACCTCTAGGAAAGGGGATATGCATGGCACTCTCCGAAAGAGAGCAGAAGCTACTTGATGAGCTCGAGCGCGGCCTTTACGCCTCGGATTCAGCCCTGGCCCACAAATTGGGAAAGCCTGGATCGCGCTCGCCAAAGATTCTTATTGCCGGAGCCCTATTGGCGGTCATGGGTTTATCCTTACTGGTCGTTGCAGTAACCCTCCAATTCGCGATTTTTGGGGTAGCTGGTTTCCTAACCATGCTGGCTGGCCTAATTTTGGCAACCTCTGGGAAATCTCTTGGAGCCAAGTCGCCGACTCCAAAGCAGGGCTCTGCTCAAAAGCCAGCTCCAACCCTTCCTGGCAAAGGCTTTTTTGATGATCGCTGGGACAAACGCCAAGGTTCATAGCTAAAAACGAGTCACTAATCCCATCTGAATACAGGTGGGATTTTTTCATGTTAGGGACAATTCATAGTTTCCCTCCACCTCTTGAAGTCAGTAAAACATTGCTATATATGACACGCCGTGCTAAATTATTGCGATATATCTACACTTTGGGGAGCAAAGTGGTGTAAAGTGGAGATAGATTCAACGGCGACTTTTGGGAAGGTGGTGCAGGATGCTTCTGGGCACGCACACACCAAAACTCGACGAGAAGGGCCGGATCATTCTTCCGGCACGGTTCCGAGAAGAACTCCAAGGTGGCTTAGTAATCACCAGAGGCCAAGAAAACTGCCTATTTGTTTTTAGCGCTGCAGAATTCTCATCCGTTCACGACAAAATTCGCCAGGCACCGCTGACCAGCATTGATGCCCGAAACTACCTCCGAGTATTTTTATCCGGCGCATCTGACGAGCTTCCAGATAAGCAGGGCCGAGTTACCGTTCCAGCAGCACTTCGTGAATACGCCGGCTTGGAAAAAGATCTTGTTGTTATCGGCGTTGGCTCTAGAGCAGAAATCTGGAATTCAAAGGCTTGGGCTCAGTATCTGAGTAAGCAGGAAACATCTTTCGCAACTGTGGCGACGGAGGTGATTCCGGGTCTGTTCTAACTCTGGTTATGCGAATTCAAAAGCGCAATCAAGGTAAATGAACATTCGGCAAGTTATGCAGAAAAACATCTCCGACCTTCACGAACCGGTACTGCTTGAAAGAGCTATCGAACTTTTAGCTCCAGCGTTTGAAGTTGAGAATCCAATATTTGTCGACTGCACACTTGGACTGGCTGGCCACAGCGAGGCATTTCTGGAGAAGTTTCCAAACCTAACCTTGATAGGAATCGATAGAGACGAATCGGCCCTTGCTATTGCCGGCCAGAGACTCGCTCGTTTTGGTGACCGAGTCCACTTGATCCACGCGGTCTATGACCAGATTGAAATTGTTTTAGAAGAACTGGGCATTACACAGGTCCACGGAATCTTGCTGGATCTTGGAGTTTCTTCGATGCAGTTGGATCAGCGTGAACGTGGCTTTGCCTACTCTTACGATGCGCCACTAGATATGCGAATGGACTCAACCAGCGGCCAGACAGCTGCCGATATCTTAAACAAGTATCCAGAGACGGAATTAGCAAGAATCTTCAAAGAATTCGGTGAAGAAAGATATGCAAAAGCAGTTGCTCGCGAAATTTCTTCAATTAGAAAAACTCAACTCTTTGAATCGAGTCAGCAATTAGCATCTCTGATTACCAAAATCATCCCTTTCATACCAGGTAAAAGCAGCGGACACCCTGCTAAGCGAGTTTTTCAAGCCCTAAGAATCGAAGTCAATCAAGAGTTGGCGGTTTTAGAAAGAACTATGCCGGCGGCAATTTCAGCCCTTGCCCTAGGTGGCCGCATCGTAGTTATGGCCTATCACTCGCTAGAGGATCGAATTTCCAAGCAGGCTTTGGTTTCTGCGGCCAACTCATCAGCTCCTTTGGAGTTACCGATTGAACTACCAGAGCATGCGCCAACGCTGAAACTTTTAGTTAAGGGTGCAGAGTCAGCCGGAGCTGAGGAAATTAGTCGTAATCCACGAGCTGCATCAGTTCGTTTACGTGCTGCCGAGAAAATTCGGAGGGCAGCATGAGTTTGGCAAGAGCTACGTCAATAAACTCTCGAAGTGTCCCAGCCAGGCCTTCGCTTCGGGTAGTGCCCGCTTCGATGCCCACCTCGGCTCGCACTGGGACTAAGTTGGTAGGCATTTTGACCATCGGCGCTCTAGCTATTGCGCTACTAAATCTATTTCTTCACATCCTTACCTCGACGGCTGTCTACGAATTAGCTGGAATTCAGCAGGACAAGAGAGAGCTTGCCACCACAAGTCAAATTTTGGCCGAAGAGGTTGATTCGCTATCCTCACAGCAAAATCTTTCAAATTCCGCTCAAAGCCTTGGCATGATCGCCAATGCCAATCCGGTCTTCTTGAGTATTGAGAATCAAAAAGTTTATGGAAAACCGCAGGCAGCACTGAACACCGATGGCCGAATTGCCAGAAACCTGATTCCTAATTCGGTGCTAACTCAGACCTCCGGCAATCTCAACACCTCGGTGGCAAGCGCGGGCAGCGCTGTGAGTGGAGATGTCGCTAACCCAAAAATTGACGCTGTTCAAGTAATTTCAAATGGTGGCGCTATTCCAGCATCACCAACTCACTAGATAGGCAGGTCGGCAGATGACATATCTGACGCCGGGCAACCCATCTAAACGCCTGCAGAAAATCATCGCCTTCATTCTGATCGCCGCTGTCATTTTTACTATCCGACTGGTTGACCTTCAGATAATTCAGGCCAATGCGATAAACGAAAAGTCCTACGAAAAACGCGCCGTCACCCGAATTATTCCAGCGCTTCGTGGTCAAATTATTGACGCCAATGGCAAAGTCTTGGCTAAAACTGTTTTTAGGTACGACATAAATGCAGCACCCAGCAAAGTAGCCCCGATTACTCGAACCGTTAACGGTGTTCCGGTTGTAGTAACCGTTGAGCAACTAGTTTCCGAAATAGGTGCAATTTTGGAAATGAGCCCAGCCGACGTAACGGCCAAAATCACTGGGACGGGGGAGTATGCACAGATCAAGAAAAGAGTCGATGCGGCATCCTATAGAAAGCTAAAGGACCTGGACATTCCTTGGCTATACGAAGATCCAATAGCTGAAAGAATTTATCCAAATGGAGCGGTTGCCGGAAACCTGCTTGGTTTTATCACCGAGTCTGGATTGATGGAAGGACTTGAGCAGCTGTATGACAAATGCCTTGCGGGAGTTCCCGGAGAAGAAACCTTCGAAAAAGGTGTAGACGGCATCAAGATTCCATCGAGTGTAATTTCAACTAAAAAAGCAGTGCCAGGAAGAAATATTCGCCTTTCCATTGACTCTGATCTTCAGTATTTCACTCAGCAGGTTTTAGCCAGCACAGTTTCCAGGCTTCGGGCTGATTGGGCAAGTGCTGTAATTATTGAGACAAAAACTGGTCGCATCCTGGCTGCTGCCGAAGCGCCATCAGTTGACCCAAACGATCCTGGAAAACTTTCTGCTGACGATAGACGAGCACGTGTTTTTCAGTTTGCCTTTGAGCCAGGTTCGACTTTGAAGACCGTCACTGCGGCCACTGTTATTGATACTGGACTTGGATCACCAAATTCTCAAGCTGTTGCTACCTATAGCTATTCACTTCCGAACACCGGCGGCTACACAGTTACTGATAGTCACTTTCATCCAACTGAATACCTAACCCTCACTGGAGTTCTAGCAGAGTCTTCAAACACTGGAATTCTGGACATCGGAAAGGACGTTGACTACAAAACCCGCTATCGGTATTTAGAGAAGTTTGGATTGGGATCAAAAACTGCATTATCTTTCCCGGGTGAGGGATCTGGCCAATTGAATGAATTGAAAGACTGGGACGGTGTTAAGAAGTTCACTTCAATGTTCGGCCAAGGAATTTCAGTCACGCCCATTCAATCAGCGATGATGTATCAAACATTTGGAAACGGAGGGGTCAGGCTAGATCCAGTTTTGGTCGATGGCTGCGAGAGCGATGTTAATAACTTCAGAATTCCAGAAACCGCTGGTGGAGTGAGGGTTATTTCAGAGGAATCAAACCGACAG
>WLGC01000060.1 GCA_009703465.1 Actinomycetota bacterium
AGTTCAACGATTGGCGCTATCTCACTCCAAATAGATGCCAGCGTTTCATCAGAGACTGACTCCCCATCAATTGCGATGCGCTCATTCATTTTGACTAGGTGGGGGCTAGTGAACCGCCCAGTTCTCAAACCGTGCTCTCTGAGCAAGCGCTCAATGAACCGGCTGGTGCTGGTTTTACCGTTGGTTCCGGTTATGTGGATTACTCGATAGGCCTTCTGCGGATCCCCGAGTAGCTCAGCTAATCTGGCGGTTGGTTGAAGTCGCGGCCGGATTTCATTTTCTGGGACTCGAGATAAAAGGGCCTCTTGAACCTCACTGGCTTTATTTGCCCAGTATTTTTCCTCGCTTAGATTTTCGTTCAAACCTTGGCAACCAGAACTTCAACTTGCTCGCCATCACCCAGTGCAACCGGCTTATCAAGTGCCTCAGTCGTTTCAAATTCATACTCTGTGGCCAGGGTTTCGCTCTTTACCAAGTCAAGGTGAGTGCTAACAGCAGCCAACACTAAGTCGTTTGCTCTAAGGCTCAACTTGATTCGATCACTAACATCAAGGTCGGCATCTTTTCTAGCTTGCTGAACCGCACGAACAACATCTCGCGCTAGACCTTCGGCGGCTAACTCAGCAGAAACCTTGCCATCTAGAATTACAAATCCACCCGATGGCAGGATTCCGATGTGATCAGTTGGCTCCGCATCATCGGCAGATCTGGATGTGTCGGCTACTAAGTCGATCTCAAACTCTCCTTCAATGAGTTCGATTCCGCCAACGGTGACGATTGAATTTTCTTCGGACCAATCCCCTGATTTTGCAGCTTGGATAACTGCCTGCACGCTTTTACCAATTCTTGGACCCGCTGCTCGAGAATTTACAGTCAGTCGCTTGATGACGCCAAACTCAGTTGTTGAATCTAGTGACATTTCAACCAGGGAAACATTCTTGACGTTTAGTTCTTCAGAAATAATGTCGGCGAATTGCTGAAGGCTAGCAACATTCTTTGTTACCACTGTCAAATTTGCCAACGGTAGTCGAACTCTTAAACCTGAAGCCTTGCGCAGACTAGAAGAAACTGAGCTCACTGTTCTTACCTGATCCATCGCCTCCACTAGTTCAGCGTCGTGTGGAAGATCGGTGTGACTAGGCCATGATTCAAGGTGCACACTTCGTCCACCGGTAAGTCCGCGCCAAATCTTTTCAGTGACCATTGGCAGAAGCGGTGCAGCAACTCGGCAGAAGATCTCAAGAACGGTATACAGGGTGTCAAAGGCTTCGGTTGAACCCTCCCAGAAACGATCTCTGGAACGGCGAACGTACCAGTTCGTCAGAATATCAGCGAAATCACGCAGCGAAGAGGCAGCGGAGTAGGAATCATATTTATTTAGGTGAGCCTCAACTTCTTGCACCAAATCGTGGGTTTTGGAAAGCAAGTAGCGATCTAATAGGTCTTTACTTTCGGTTGAGAATTTAGCTTCGTAGTTTGAAGCATTTGCATAAAGAGAGAAGAAATACCAGGTGTTCCAAAGTGGAAGCAGTACCTGCCTGACACCCTCGCGAATGCCCTGCTCGGTGACAACTAAATTACCACCCCTAAGTATTGGGCTAGAGAGTAGGAACCAGCGCATTGCATCTGCACCATCACGATCAAAGACTTCGTTAACGTCCGGGTAGTTACGAAGTGACTTAGACATCTTCTGCCCGTCATTTCCCAAAATGATTCCGTGCGAGATTGCTGACTTGAAGGCTGGTCGATCAAATAAAGCCGTGGATAGAACGTGAAGGGTGTAGAACCAGCCTCGAGTTTGCCCAACGTATTCAACGATGTAGTCGCCCGGATTGTGTGAGTCAAACCACTCTCGGTTTTCAAACGGATAGTGAGATTGAGCAAACGGCATTGAGCCTGATTCAAACCAGCAGTCGAGAACCTCTGGGATTCTTCGCATAGTCGATTTGCCCGTTGGATCATCAGGGTTTGGTCGAGTTAGTTCATCAATAACTGGCCGATGGAAATCACTTGGCTTGGAGCCAAAGTCGCGCTCTAGTTCTTCTAGCGATCCATAAACATCAATACGTGGGTAATTTGGGTCATCGGATTTCCAGACCGGAATTGGTGCTCCCCAGAAGCGATTGCGGCTAATGGCCCAATCACGAACGTTCTCAAGCCACTTTCCAAATGAACCCTCTTTGGTGTGATCGGGGGTCCAGTCAATTTCTTGGTTTAGCTCAAGCATGCGATCGCGAATTTTTGTAGTCTCAACGAACCATGAAGAGACAGCTTTATAGATCAACGGGTTCTTGCATCGGTAGCAGTGCGGGTAGGAGTGTTCGTAGGAAGCTTGACGCAAAACGCGCCCTGCAGTCTTTAGTTTTTGAGAGATGCCTTTATTGGCATCGAATACGTGCTGACCTTCAAAATCCGAAATCAAAGAGTTAAATTGACCGCGTTCATTTATTGAAACGTAGGTTGGAATCCCAGCTGCATTACAGACTCTTTGGTCATCTTCACCATAGGCCGGAGCTTGATGAACAATTCCAGTACCGTCTGAGTCAGCCACATAGTCATCAACTAATACTTGCCAAGCGTTATCGGTGTTGAATTTTTCAGCATCCACGTAGTAGTCAAAAAGTCGCTCGTACTTTATGCCAGCTAGTTCGCTTCCCTTGAGGGTTGAAACAATTGCGGCATTTACTTCTTCTGCGCTTTCGTAGCCAAACTCTTTTGCGTAATTTCCGGCGAGCGCCTTGGCAATTAGAAACTGAGTCCCGGCTGGTGACCCATCGGCAGCACCGTCTTTCCCGGCTGGAACAATTGCATACTCAATTTGGCTTCCCACAGCTAAAGCAAAGTTGGTCGGCAGGGTCCAAGGAGTTGTGGTCCACGCCAGGAGTCGAACGCCCTCAAGCTTTTGCCCCTTTGAAATTGGGAAAGAGACAGTGAGGGACTGATCCTGTCGGTTTTTGTAAACCTCATCGTCCATGCGCAATTCGTGGTTAGAAAGCGGAGTTTCACACCTCCAGCAGTAGGCCAAAACTTTGAAGCCCTCGTAGATCAAACCCTTTTTATAAAGTTCGCTAAAGGCCCAGATGACACTCTCGGTGTAATTGGTATCCAGGGTTTTGTAATCATTATCAAAATCAACCCAGCGCGCTTGACGGGTCACATAAGAGCGCCACTCTTCGGTGTATTTCAAAACGGAAGTTTTGCAATAGGCATTGAATTTATCGATGCCGTATTTCTCGATTTCTGGCCTTCCAGAAATTCCAAGTTGGCGCTCAGCCTCTACCTCAGCTGGTAAACCGTGAGTATCCCAGCCAAATCTTCTCTCGACCCGATACCCCTGCATTGTTTTGAAGCGCGGAACCATATCCTTGGCATAACCAGTAAGAAGGTGTCCATAATGAGGTAAACCATTGGCAAATGGAGGGCCATCGTAAAAAACGAATTCTTCAGCGCCAGAATCCTTGCGCTGATCGATTGATGCCTGAAAAGTGTGATCTTTTGCCCAAAACTCTAGAATCTGCTCTTCCACCGCCGGGAAGCTGGGGCTTGGATTAACCCCATTACTGGCAGAGGCTTGATTCTTGGGATACATGCACGGCTTTCTAGGCAGTCAGGCAAAAGGATTTCTAGAACAATGTTAACCTGTTACATACCCCTTTCTTGGAGACTTTCAGCGTGAATACAGCCCAAATCGCCTCATCGAGCCAAATCTTGGCTCACGCCGAAGCACCTGAAAAGGTTTCCGTTGAGGGACTTGAGGAAAAGTGGGGGCTGATCTGGGAGAAGGACGGCGTCTATCGCTTCCGCCGCGAGGCAAAGCGTGAGGACATCTATTCAATTGATACTCCCCCGCCGACCGCGTCAGGCTCGCTGCACGTAGGCCACGTTTTCAGCTACACCCACACCGATGTGGTTGCTCGTTATAAGCGCATGCGCGGCTTTGAGGTCTACTACCCAATGGGCTGGGATGACAATGGTCTACCTACCGAACGCCGGGTGCAAAACTACTACGGTGTTAGATGCGACCCGAAACTTCCATACGTTGCAAACTTCAATCCTCCATTTGAGGGTGGCGACAATAAGTCTTCAAAGGCAGCCGATCAGGTACCTATTTCTCGACGAAACTTCATTGAGCTGTGCGATGTTCTAACAGTTGAAGATGAAAAGCAATTCGAAAGCCTTTGGCGAAAACTTGGTTTATCTGTTGACTGGACTCAGACCTATCAAACTATTTCTCCGGCCGCCATCGCTGTTTCGCAAAAAGCTTTTTTGAATAACCTCTCTCGTGGCGAGGCCTACCAGTCAATGGCGCCCACTCTTTGGGATGTGACATTTAGAACCGCTGTTGCTCAAGCGGAGCTTGAAGACCGTGAGCAACCAGGCGCGTATCACAAGATTGGTTTCAACGGGCCAGATGGAAAAGTCTTCATTGAAACAACCCGTCCAGAACTTCTAGCAGCCTGCGTAGCATTGGTTGCCAACCCTGAGGATGAACGATACAAGCCCCTGTTTGGAAAAACCGTTCGCACACCACTGTTTGATGTTGAGGTGCCTGTGGTGGCACATCGATTAGCTCAAATTGATAAGGGCTCTGGAATTGCCATGATTTGTACCTTTGGTGATGTCACCGACATTATCTGGTGGCGAGAACTAGATCTTCCAAACCGCGCAATCTTGGGTTGGGATGGCCGTATTACAGATGAAATCCCAGAGGCAATAACATCTAGCCGAGGTAAAGAAGTATTTGCTGAACTCGTGGGTAAAACTACATTCTCTGCAAAGCAAAGAATTGTTGAGTTGCTCCAAGAATCAGGAGACATGATTGGCGAACCAAAGCCAATCACGCACGATGTTAAGTTCTTTGAAAAAGGTGACAAGCCTCTTGAAATTGTCTCAACGCGCCAGTGGTACATAAAAAATGGTGGCCGTGATTCAGACCTTAGAGATCGACTAATTGGCTTTGGCAAGGAGCTAAATTTCGTTCCTGATTTCATGCGGGTTCGGTACGAAAACTGGGTCAATGGCTTAACCGGAGACTGGTTGATCTCGAGACAAAGATTCTTTGGTGTGCCGATTCCTGTTTGGTATCCACTAGATGCAAATGGCCAGCCAAATTACGAACAGGTTATAGCGCCGGCAGTTGAATCACTTCCAGTCGATCCATCCACTGATGCTCCGGCCGGCTACACCGAATCACAGCGCGGGGTACCGGGCGGATTTATCGGTGAGCTAGACATCATGGACACCTGGGCCACGTCATCGCTTACGCCACAGCTTGCCGGTGGTTGGATTGAGGACCCTGAGAAGTTTGCCAAGGTTTTCCCTTACGATCTTCGCCCTCAAGGACAAGACATTATTAGAACTTGGCTTTTCTCATCTCTTCTTCGCGGTGAGCAGGAGCACTCCACTTTGCCTTGGAAGAATGCTGCGATATCAGGTTGGATTTTGGACCCCGATCGCAAGAAAATGTCCAAATCTAA
>WLGC01000061.1 GCA_009703465.1 Actinomycetota bacterium
GTCTTACCTGATCCAGGCGGGCCCTGAATAGCAAGCACAGTGCGATGCATTCTTGTAACGGCGTCAATAACGCAAGGTAGGTAGTCATCGCCTGAAACCGGTAGCAGTGCTCCATGATCAATCAGCGATGGCGCCCGGCGCATTAGAAGATCAAGGGTTGCATTTCCAGTAGGTGCTTCAAATTGTGGTGAGATCCACTCATTTGCCAGTCCCAGTGCGTTCTCTCGAACTGCATCCTGTTTTCCACCGGAGCGAATAAAGAGATCTTCGAATATCGCATTTGGTTCGAAGTTAGCGTTTGCAATTGTTGTGGTGCGCGAGAAGTACACGGTATTTCCGGTGATCGAAATAAGAGTACCTCGATCTAGATCATGTTGATTGGCACCAAAGTTAAATCGAACATAGATAGCCGTACCGGGCTTGAGCATGACAGTTTGACCTGGGTCTAATTCGTAGCTGTAATTCAAACTAATTTTTACAGTCGGGTTTAGTTGCATGCCGTCAAAGCCACTTGCCTCGCGTTCGCAGCCAGAAACCACCAATGCTTTGCGATCGGCATGAAGAGTTTCATCAACTGCCTCTCGTCGAAGGAAGCGCTCACGGAAAGTTATAACTTCTTCGCGCTTGTAGTAGAGCACCGAGTGCATCAGTGCTTGCCAGATTTTCGCCCGGTAGTCCGCCTCTGAGTCCTCACCCCAGCGCCAGTCTGCGATGGCTTTAGCCATGTGATCTGTTGCTAGTTGAAGCTGGGCAAGCTCGCGTTCTGCTTTGTTGGTTGCGCTGTCTTCATCTTCTGGGTCAGCAGCCCATTCAGCTTTTTTTCTATCTACCGCCTCGCGGAATGCTGAATACTTCTGGTGGGCGCCTGGCAGAGATGACAACCACTTATACAGAGCAAGGGTAGAAATACAGTCGTCCTCGTTGTAATCAGAGATTGTCTGCAAGACAACTTTTGCCTGTGCAGGATCCTGCTCAAGAAGCTGCCGGTAGTAGTCATACTCTTCGATGCTGGAACCAGCATCAACAACGGTGCTCTTACGATCAAACTCATAGAAGGCTTCAAGTTTCTTGATCGAGTAGCTGGGCTGACTGATCATAATGGAGCCCTTGACCACCTTATAAAGGTCAATCAACTTTCCTTCGCTAAGCAGCCAGTCGACTTCCTTTTCCATTACCCCGTGACGAGTTGCTAATTTGTTTAGCGCAGTTACCTCATAGGGTGCGTAGTGGTAGATGTGCGCTGAAGGGTCACTAATCATCTTGTCGTAGGCAAATTTAACGAAGGCCTGAAAAGCAACTGCCTCTTGCTGACGATCATGAGCCCAGAAAGAATGAAAGGTCTTATCGGGGGTAAGAGCGCCAAATAGGTACTCAAGACCACCCTTTTCCTCGAAGTAAGGAAAGCCTTCCATGTCAAAAAAGACATCGTTTGCTGAAGGCGGCGGCAGTACGCCAATTTCTGGATCATCCAATACTAAAAACGAGTGCTTTCCAGTTTCCTTGAAATTGGCCTGCAGCTTGGCTTGCTTTCTGAGCTTGTCAAAGCTGCCAGGCACGAAATCACTTGGGCGCTGGGCATCGGTTGCTGCTGCAAGAGCTGCCATTGTGGTGATGCCGGCTTTTTTTAGCTTTTCAATTTGAGATTTGTTGATTCCGGCAATCTGCACCAGGTGGTCAATCTCAATTCGATTGGTCTCACATAGATCTGGGTATTCACAAATCACACAGGTGCTTTGAATTTCACAGTGCAGCGATAGCTGCTCTAATTCGAAATCTTTTAAGTCACCTGATGCTGCCTTAGCAAACGCTGCCTCTAGGTAGGAGCGTGCCTGCCGCATTGCCGGGACAATCTCACCCTCTTCAAAAAGCTCAAGTGTGCGAGAGCCAAGAATTAATCCATGCAGAGCACCATCTTTAGAGCTCGCCTTTAGGCCAAGTGCACCTAGGGCTTCAACGTAGAGCGCTACCTGCAAAAGATAGTGCGGCTTGGCCGAGCTTGCTAGTTTGGCATCCCAGGCGATGTAACCGGAACTCTTTCGCTTGGTCGGTTTAGCGGCCAACCTGCCTTTGACAAATTCAAGGTCATAGTCGGCACGAACTAAAAAGTCAGGGCGACCAGTGAACTCGGCAAGACCGGAGCGATTACGCAGAGCACCCTGATAAATAACCGGTACCCCAGAGCGCATCAACTCAACGGTTTCACCAAAGGTGTCTTTACCTTCGGGGCGCCTAAAGTCATTTGGATCTAAAGAGGAACGAAGCTCTTCTTCGATTTCGGACTCGAACTTATCGCCGTAAACCATTGCCAGGGTTTTACCCTCGAGCTCAAAAGGCTCAACTAGTTCGCGAACCCCAGGCATGTCTAGTTCTTTTGCGATTGCTAACTTGATGCAGTGATCGCAGGTGGATGCCCGCATTAGATCTCTGGTGTTAAAAGCCCAAAGGTTCGAATTTTGGGTACTGCCATCGTCTTTCAATTTATACATAGGATCTCTCCAAGATTTTGTTAGAGCTGGTCGCCCAGCTGTTTTCTTTGTTCCTGGATTCTTTCATGACCCACTGACATTTTTGGCTAGGACGAGGCTAAAACCTGCTCTAACTCGGCCTTGGTTGGTGGCTCAGCACCGGCGCGCTCGCAGGTTATTGAAGCGGCAATTCCGGCCACCCAGACAAACTCCCGCAGCACTTCATCGCTTAGATTTTGCAGTCGATCAAATGGCTCAGAGCCTAGAGCGTCAACGTCCGATAGCTGACCCAAAAGATTTGCGCAAAAAGTATCACCGGCGCCGACTGTGTCAACCACATTAATTTTTCTTGAATCAACATCAAATCTGTTTTTGCTGCCATCAGCCGCTAGACGATACACCGATACGCCATCACCACCGCGAGTTACAAAAACCGTGCGGCCGGAATCACCAATCCATTTCCAAACGATTTTGTCAACATCATCTCCGGCATTTAGATCGTAGAGCCAATGGATATCTTCGTCAGAAGCTTTGATGATGTGAGAAATGTCATTGGTGCGCTCAACTCGAAGTCGCTCGTGCTTACGATCAAATCCAAGTGCCGAGCGAATATTTATATCGTGCGAAATTGTCACCGAGTTTTGCTTGTAGTGCTCGCGAGCCCAATCTTCAATCACTAGATTTCCAGGACCAATTGCCATCGCTAGGCAACCAAAATGAATTGCAGTGGCATGCATGTTTTCTAGCACCACATCGCTAGGAAGTTCTTGTGGTTGCCAACCCCAGTCGGCGGTGCCATTTACATAAAAAGAGTAAGAAGGAATTCCACTGGCACTAATACTTACTGTGACAATTGTGGTTTGTTCGGTAGCAGCTACCGCGTAGTCAAGACTTACGTTGTTTTCTTGAAGTTTGGCTCTAATGGTTTTGCCGAAACTATCACCCGATAAGCGCACTAGGAACTGCTGTTTAGTTCCTCGACGAGCCAGTGCAATAGAGACATTGGCGTTGGCACCGCCAACAATTGCATTGAAAGAACCTGGTTGATAGCGGTTTTCAATAAGGTCAATAAGGGCTTCGCCGATTACAAGGATCATGCCAAAAGTTTAGGGGGATAGTCTTAAGCCATGAACAAAATACCGTTGGCAAAAAGAGCTGTCATTTATCCACTGTTTGGCCTAGCGCTGGCTTGGCTGGCTTTTATGGGTGCAACCTTGGCAAACCTCTACATTCCTCAGCCGCAGTATGACTCCACGGGCAATCAGGTTATCCAGGAGGAAGTATTCCAAATTGCGCCTTTCCTGTTTTTGATTGGCATTGCCGCCGGTGCAATTTTCTCACTGGTAGGTCAGCGCTTGGCTATTCGTTCTCGCCATGAGCTAGGCGAGGGGCACAAGCTCTCTAGAGCAGCCCTTAGATTTGCCAATCTTGGCGTAGTGATTGGGCTTATTGCCGGAGCACTATTTGCCATCGGCAATTTTCTTGGTGCTTTCAACAATTTCTCTGGGGTTAAAGAAAGCCTCGGCATGCGACTACTGAATGTTTATCTGCCAATCATTCTTGCCACCGGCCTAGTTGTTTACGTCTTGCTGCAAGCTTTTGTCTTTAGACAGGATGCTGACAAAGAGGTAAACGCTCCAAAGCAAAAGCTATCTGCAGCTCAAAAGGCTCTAAGCCTTGGCTATGCGGTTCCAATTTTGGCAACTGCGGTAGCAATTATTTTTGGTCTTGCTGTCTATGACGTAACCCGCACCGACCTTCAGGTTTGGATCTGGGTCATTATTATTGCAATCGTTGCTAGCGGTGTCATTACTGGCACAATCTTTTCAAATCAGGCAAGAGCCGAAAAACCAGCCGTGCAAAAAGCTCCGGGTAGCCGAATGGCACTTGCCGTAGGAGCTGCAAATCTAAACTTTGTTTTGTCAATTGTCTTTGGCTCGGTAGTGACCATCATGGCTTTTACTTTTGGTGCGGAAGCAATTCAATCCCTGCAAACCTTTAGCCAGCCTCCAGTAAATTGCAAAGATATTGAATGTAATTCAATTGCCAGCGTCACTGGACCAAGTCTTCAGTGGCTAGTAGAGAAATTTGCACCGGCAAAAATTCTTTTAGCTATTTCAATAATTGGAATTTACCTAACTATCACCGCAAGAAATAAAGAGACAATCTCAGTCAAGGCTGCCAAGTAGTTGAAATTTTTTGCTAGCGGTTTACTTTTTGATAACGACGGTGTTCTAGTAGATTCACACAGCGCCTCCGGTGTGGCTTGGGAAATCTGGGCAAAGGAGTTTGCGCCACATTTTGACTGGGACGTTCCAGAAAATGCTGGCATGCGTGCCTCCGATAAAGTTCGAGAGCACGTGGCAGCAGAACTCTTTGAAGTGGCAAATAACCGAATCAATGAACTAGAACAACAAACCGCCCACGAAACAATTGCCCTTGCTGGAGCAGTAGATCTGTTGCACGCTTTGAAGCCGGGCACTTGGACAGTCTGCACCTCGGCGAATGTAAATCTTGGAACCGCAAGACTTAAGGCTGCCGGCCTACCAGTTCCAGCAGAGCTGGTCACTGGCGATGACGTTGAGCGCGGTAAACCTCACCCAGATCCGTATCTGCTGGGAGCCAAGCGATTAGGTTTTGAGCCTGCTGACTGCGTTGTTTTTGAAGATGCTATTGCGGGGGTAGAGGCTGGGATAGAAGCTGGCGTAGGGCTAGTCATCGGTGTTTCTGAGCGGGCGCTTGATTCAGCGGCGGACCTTGTTATCAAGGACCTGACAGGTATTACATTTGATGGAGAGAACTTGTTCATTCCAGACCGGTTGAGGCTTAGGTAGGAGAAAAAAATGGCTGAAGTAACTTTCTACGGTGCTGATTGGTGCAGCGACTGCCGCCGATCAAAATCACTACTAAATACCCTTGGCGTTGAGTATGAAATGAAAGATGTTGAGCAAAGTGCAGATCTAGCCGCTGAGGCTGA
>WLGC01000062.1 GCA_009703465.1 Actinomycetota bacterium
AGACCCAATCCTCTTGCATCACCGCATAAGCTGCAGCGTGAATAGCCGGCGACAGTGAATGTGATATAGGCGAGCCTAGAACGGCAAACTTTATACTCATAGCCTGGATTTTCCTACATCCATTTGAGCCACTGAGCAACAGCCTTGAGGTGCTGCTCGTAAGTCTCAGTGAAGACAGTCTCCCCTGTTTCCAGATTTACAGAAACAAAATATAGCCACTTACCAGGTGCCGGATTCATGACAGCGTCAATTGCCCGTGATCCAGGTGAGGAAATTGGCCCTATAGGTAAGCCTGGATATAGATAAGTGTTGTAAAGGTTTTTATCGCTACGGTCAGCCTTTGAAGTAGTAAAAGTGTTGCCGCCAACTCCATACGAGACAGTAGCGTCAGACTGCAGAGCCATATTGATGTCAAGTCGATTTTGAAAAACCCTAGCCGCCTTGTAGAAATCATCAGCAAATCTTACTTCTTTTTCAACTACGGAAGCCAAAATAATTACTTCATGAACGCGGTAGCTAGGCACACCTAAAGTCTTTAACTCCTCTTGCATGCGATCTACTAAAACCTGCAAAATATCTCTAGCCGAGAGGTCTGGCGCAAAGGAATAGGTAGCTGGAAAAAGATAGCCCTCGATGTTCAGCAGTTTGCTATCTAGCCCGAAAAGCTCAGGCTTCTTGAAGAGACTTTGGAATTCGCTGAGCTCTAAGCCGGTTGCTTTGCTCAGGGTTGAGAAAATAACACTGGCACGCCATCCCTCGTTTATAGTGACTCGAGTCAGTACCGCGGCATCGGGGTTGGACAGCACCTTCACTGCTTCTGCAGAACTCATTTCCTTACGAAGAGAAAAGACTCCAGGGTAGAAGGTTGGGTTCCGATCAAGAATGTACTGATACGTGGTTCTTGAGTTCTTAACTATGCCTTCTTCAAACAATCGCTGGGCAATAACCTCGCCGTTATCCCCTGTCTCAACCTTGAAACTAATCTCGCCCACTCCTGGGCCAGGAAAATCATTTCCTTGCAATTGATCTAGTGCTGCGCGAAAAACTCCGCGGTTCGCGTAGGCAGCTAAACCTAGGCCGAAAACAACAGCTAGCATGGTGACAAGCGCAATTAGTCTTCGCCTCTTGAACTTATCCATCAATCTCCTCAATTGACTTACCAGGCGCGTGACCTAAAGAACGTTCCATAGACAGCGCTTGTTCCAAGATAATGGTCGCAGCTACCTGATCGACCACGTGTCGACTGTTTTTCGAGTTTTTTCCAGACGCTCTCAAGTTTGCATTAGCTGTGACACTTGTGAGTCGCTCATCGATAAAGCGCAAAGGAACCGTGGTCTTCCCCTGCAAAGCCTTAGCAAAACTAATTGCGTCCAAAGTGGATTTACTGTGGGAACCGGAAAGATTAGCTGGCAAGCCCACGTAGATTTCTATTGGGTTGACTTCGTTTATCAGAGTAAGCAAAGAATCGATTGATGACGAGATGTCTGACTCTCGAGCAACTGTATCTAAGCCACTAGCTATGATGCATTCTGAATCACAAGCCGCTACGCCGATGCGAACGGTACCAACGTCAACAGCCAGTCGGCGACCTGGGCGCACTATTTCGCTAGCTCTTTAGCTACTGCGTCAATAGCTGCTGAAATATTTGTGGCGTCAGTACCTCCGCCTTGAGCGATGTCGTCTTTTCCTCCGCCACCACCGCCGAGAACTGAACAAGCTACCTTGATTAGTGCCCCGGATTTTGCCCCTAGGTCTCGAGCTGCCGGATTGGTAGCAATAACTACGCTTGGATTACCGTCCACTATTCCAACGGCCATGATTACTGATGCGCCGGCTCCAGCCTTGTCGCGTAATGCTGTGACCAGGCTTCTAATGTCGTCTGACGTTGATACCTCGCCAATGCTGGCACTGACAAACTTATAACCGCCAATTTGGAGCGCCGAATCAAGTAACGCGGGTAGTCCAGAAAGAAGTGACTGAACTTGAAAGCCGGCCAACTTCTTTGTTGCGGATTTCAGTTCCTCGACTAAGGATGTTGCTTTCTCCTCAAGTGACTCTCTCGGAGTCTTTAAAAGATCTGAAAGTCTAGAAACAAGTGCTCTCTCAACCGAAAGCGCTCTAAATGCTTCAATGCCAACTAGTGCTTCAATACGCCTGGAACCGGAACCTACCGAAGACTCACCAAGAAGTGAAACCATTCCAACCTGCGAACTATGAGACACGTGTGTACCACCGCAGAGTTCACGGGACCAAGGTCCACCTATTTCAACGACTCTTACGGTCTCATCGTAGGTCTCTCCAAAAAGGGCAACCGCTCCCCACTTCTTTGCCTCCGGCAAAGTCATTTGCTGTGCGGTTACCTTTAGGTCATCCCTAATTGCTAAGTTGGTGACTTCTTCAATCTCTGATTTGGTCTCACCTGAGAGAGCTTGCGCCCAGGAGAAATCAAGTCTCAGAAAGCCAGGCTTGTTATAGGAGCCACTCTGAAGCGCAGTATCACCTAGAACTTGACGAAGAGCTGCGTGAACAAGGTGAGTTCCAGAGTGTGCTTGCCTTGCACCGATTCGCCATTGCTCATCAACCTGAGTTCTAACTTTCTGGTCAATGGCGATTACTCCAGTGCGAACTAGTGCACGGTGACTTATCAGTCCCTTGACCGGACGCTGCACATCTAGAACTTCAAGTTCAATTCCGTCACCGATGATGAAACCTGCATCGGAATCCTGTCCACCTGATTCTGCGTAGAAGCTTGTCTCGTCAAGAATCACCTCAACAACCTCGCCGGCGTTTGCCTGCTTAACCGAAATGCCGTCTACAAGCAGACCGAGTACTTTTGCTTCCGTTTCCAGAGATTCATAACCCCGGAAACTGGTGACACCCTTAGATCGGAAATCTGAGTAAACAGATAGATCTGTTCCGCCGAGTTTTTTCTCTCTGGCATCTGCCTTAGCTCGATCCTTCTGCAGTGCCATCAAAGCTTTGAAACCATCGCGGTCCACGCTAAGGCCTGACTCCTGAGCAATCTCTAGAGTCAGATCAATTGGGAATCCATAGGTATCGTGAAGCAAGAACGCGGAATCTCCAGTCAGTTGACTCTGATTACTAGTTCTGACTTCGGCTAGAGCCTGCTCGAGGAAAGCAGTTCCGGAAACTAGAGTGCGAAGAAATGCATCTTCCTCAGCTTCCGCTAGTCGAAGAATGCGCTCGAACTCAGATTCGAGTTCTGGATAGGCCGCCTTCATGGCGTTTTTTGATTCGAGGAATAATGCTCCGAAAGTCTTCTCTTCAACGCCCAAAAGTCTCATAGATCGAACAGTTCTTCTGAGCAATCTTCGAAGCACGTAGCCCCGACCATCATTTGCTGGAGTTACGCCATCGCAAATGAGCATCAATGCAGATCTAACGTGATCTGCAACCACTCGAAGACGAACATCGTCCTCAACATTCTTGCCGTAAGTCTTTTTGGATAGTTTGGCGGCAAGATCAAGCACTGGGCGTACCTGATCTATCTCGTAAAGATTTTCGACACCCTGCATGAGAAAAGCTACCCGCTCAAGACCCATTCCGGTATCGATGTTCTTCTTTGGAAGCTCACCAAGAATTTCAAAACTATCTTTTCCAGTTCCCTGCCCGCGCTCATACTGCATGAAAACAAGGTTCCAGATTTCGATGTAGCGGTCTTCATCTGCTTCAGGTCCTCCCTCGCGTCCATAAGCAGGGCCACGGTCGTAGTAGATTTCAGAACATGGACCTGCCGGACCCGGTTGCCCTGTACTCCAATAGTTGTCCTTCATGCCTCGCTTTTGAATTCGAGCAAGAGGGATGTCGGCAACTTCTCGCCATATATCGATCGACTCTTCGTCATCTTTAAAAACTGTGACCCAAAGTAATTGTGGATCTAGACCCAGGCAGCCATCATCTTTCGAGCCTGTAAGAAACTCCCATGCGTATTCGATTGCTTCGCGCTTGAAGTAGTCGCCGAAGGAGAAATTACCGTTCATCTGGAAGAAGGTTCCGTGCCGAGTAGTTTTACCAACCTCTTCGATATCTAATGTTCTGACACACTTTTGAACGCTAGTTGCTCGTGAGTAGGGTGCAGGAACTAACCCACTCAAATATGGAATAAAAGGAACCATTCCGGCCACTGTGAAAAGTAGAGATGGATCTTCACTTATCAATGAAGCGGATGGAACTACGCTGTGGCCCTTGCTCTCAAAAAAGTTGAGCCAACGCCGGCTAATTTCGGCTGTCTGCACGTGTTACTTCGCGGCTGGCTTACTTGGTGAAGACTTTTTTGTCGCAGTCTTAGGCTTGGTTGACTTGGCAGCAGGAGTCTTTCGAGTTGCTGACTTTCGAGCGGTTGGCTTTGAACCGGACTTTGCTTTTGAAGACGAAGGTCGCGCGGTACCAGTTAGCTCGGTAGTTCGCTCGTAGAAAGCTTCACTTGCTGTCTCGCCAAATTCCTTAGCGCGTGCAGTCACATCAGCAACAAGGGCCTGCGCATTCGGGTTTTTATCTATCTGCTTCTTAATTTCGATCCCAGCAAAAATACCAACGGTTAACCAAAACAGTTTCTTCATGAACTTCCTACTTCTTCTTTTTTCCGGTTAATGAGCTTGCGAGGCTTTGAGCGATTCCAGCGAATTTCGCTAATGGTGAACCAACGGCAGATGTAAACACTGCAACAAGGGAATTAATGTTGGCACTTACCTCAGCAACATTCTCGGTGATTACATCAACTCGAGCCAATTGCTTGTTTGTTGCGGTCACGGTTTCAGTAAGTTCACTCAAAAGTGGCGAAACGCTCTCGTTTAGATCTCTAATCGAGTTGCGAGTTTCATCGAGCACCTTACCGAGTTTGAGTAACGGAACGGCGGTGAAAAGAACTAAAAGCACAAAGCCTCCGGCAGCAACAAGTGCTGCAATCTCTCCACCGTTCATTCCGCGCTCCTCAAACTTCTATCGGGCTGCGTAGTACTCAACAACAAGCTGAACTTCACAGGTAACTGGAACTTCAGCGCGCTTCGGACGACGTAAAAGTGTCACGTGAAGCTTGTCTAGAGCAACTTCAAGATAGCCAGGTAGTGGAGGAAGAACATCCACGTGTCCCCCAGCTGCGGCAACTTGGAAAGGCTCTGTTACTTCACTCTTTGGGTGAACGTGGACCAATTGACCAGGCTTTACTCTGAATGAAGGGCGGTCAACGCGCTCTCCATTTACAAGAATGTGGCGGTGCACAACCATCTGACGGGCCTGCGCAATAGTTCTTGCAATACCTGCTCTAAGCAGAATTGCATCTAGGCGCATCTCCAGCAACTCAACTAAGTTCTCACCGGTAAGTCCCTCGGCACGCTTTGCCTCTTGGAAAGTTTTGCGAAGCTGAGCTTCAC
>WLGC01000063.1 GCA_009703465.1 Actinomycetota bacterium
ATTGCCTTGAAAATAACCAGTGACCGGTTAGGTCTGGCCGGCAAAAAGCTTAGAGTTAGCCTGTGAGCGAAACCAATATTCAGGGGCTAATTGCCCACTTTCCAATTGCCGACCAAACCGTACCGATTTCAAATCCGGTAAACGGTAAAAAGATTTACGACCTGCCACAGTTGTCTGAGCAGCAGGTTATCGATGCGATAGATAAAGCGCGCCTAGCTCAACCTAGTTGGGAGAAAGTCTCTGTAACTGAAAGAGCTAAGGTTCTGCGTCAGACGCAGAAACTGATGATTGCTGACGAAGCAAAACTTTTGGACTTACTGCAGCTAGAAACTGGAAAATCTAGGGCGCATGCTTTTGAGGAAACAGTTGGAGCAATTGCCGCAGCTGGTTACAACTCAAAGGTTGCGGTAAAAGCACTTGCTCGACAGAAAACAAAGTCTGGTATTCCAGTTCTCACAAAAACCTTTGTTGATCACTTTCCAGTGGGTGTGGTTGGCGTGATCACTCCTTGGAATTATCCGCTTGCCCTAACCATGCTTGATGTCCTTCCGGCATTGGTTGCTGGTAACGCAGTAGTTCAAAAAGCTGATAATCAATCAGCCTTGACAGTTTTGTTTGCCCGACACCTAGCCATAGAAGCAGGATTACCAGCTGAAGTTTGGACTGTAGTAGTTGGCGATGGAGAAATTGTTGGCAACGCAGTAACTGATCATGTTGACTACGTAGCTTTCACTGGATCAACGGCAACCGGTAGAAAAGTTGCTCAACGTGCCGCTGCGCGTTTGATTGGTTGCTCACTGGAGCTTGGTGGCAAAAACCCAATGATTGTTTTGGAGAGCGCCAATGTGAAGCGAGCCGCAGAGATAGCCATGGCCGGCGCTTTTGGATCAGCCGGTCAACTTTGTGTTTCAATCGAGCGGGTCTACGTGCCAAATCGAATGAAAGAAGAATTTCTATCTGAAATTGCCAAGCGGACTAATTCTCTAAACGTCGGTAAATCGAATGACTTCAGCATGGATATCGGCTCTCTTACTGGATACAGCCAGCTACAAAGAGTTACCGGGTTTATTGATGACGCAGTTATCACCGGGGCTACCGTGATTGCCGGAGGCGAAGCGCTGAGTGAGACTGGGCCTTATTTCTACTCCCCTACTGTTCTTACCAACGTCAATGCCAACGCAAGAATGTATCGTCAAGAAGTCTTTGGCCCAGTAATTGCTGTTGAGGGCTATGACGATCTAGATGATGCAATCGCCTGGGCTAATGACAGCGACTTTGGACTAAACGCCTCAGTGGTTGGCGATGAGCGAGATGCCCTAAAGGTTGCCGAGAAACTAAATGCCGGCGGTGTGAACATTAATGAGGGTTACCGTGCATCTTTTGCCTCTAATGAAACACCAATGGGTGGCACAAAATCTTCCGGCCAGGGACGTCGAAACGGTATCGGGGGAATTTTGCGCTACACCGAGGCTAGAGCGATTGGAATTTCTCGCGGAGCAATAAAGATTCCAACTCGTGCCAAGCAGTACAACCAAATGGCACCGCTGATGCGAATTTTGGTAAAACTAATTAAGTAGCTTCAGGATCAAACGGTGCACGTTCTCCCTTTTGCAGAGTCTGCACAGTGACCTTGGGTTGATTCAATGCGGTTGCGTTTGGTTTTGGAGTTACATCTTCAGCCAGTGCCTCGCGAATAATTCTTCTCGGGTCATACTGTCTTGGATCGAGTTTCTTCCAATCCAACTCTTCACCAAGTTCAGAGGACAGTTGAGTTTTTGCCCCCTCGGCCATGGCCTTCATTGACTTAATAAATTTTGCTAGCTGGGCGGCGTAGTGCGGCAAGCGGTCAGGGCCTAGGACAAAGACGGCAATGAGCCCCAAGATCAGGAGTTTTTCGCCAGTAAGTCCAAACATTCTCTTAGAGTACAACCTTCAAGTCGCTCATAACAGCCCACTCGCTTTATGCTGTAAGCCAAGGAGTTGCAATGGTCGACAAAATAAGCAGTTGGAAGTTCGCAGAAGAATTTGCCAGCGAATCAGAGGTCTTTAGAGACGCTCGCGGAAGAGCCGAAGAGCTAGGTGTTGAGTGCATTACACCTTCGGTTGGTGCCCACCTAGCCATGCTTGTTTCCGCTCTCGGCGCCAAAGCTATTGTTGAGGCTGGCACCGGCACTGGAGTATCAGGCCTTTGGCTTTTAAGCGGTTCCGAGCAGGCAGTGCTGGCAACGATTGATACCGAGATCGAATACCAGGCAACCGCCAAGCGCGCATTTGCTGACGCCAAAATTCCAGCCAACCGCACCCGCGTGATTCAGGGCCGGGCTATAGATGTGATGAGCAATATGGCAGATGCTGCCTACGATATGGTCTTTTTAGATGCCGATCGAGAAACTCTTGAAGAGCAGTTGCACGAAGCCTCCAGACTACTTAGACCCGGTGGTGTGGTAGCCATAGCTCACGCACTGTGGCGTGATCGAGTTCCAGATCCGGCTATGCGAGATGATGCTACTGCCGTGTACCGTGACGCGCTTAGATACTTCAGCAATAACGACAACTTTGTATCTGCGCTGTCACCAGTTGGTGACGGACTGCTGCTAGCCAGCAAGTGCAGTTAGTTTCTACTTAGAACGTTTTCCAACTGCTCTGCGCTTAGCAATTTCATAAAGGGTTACGCTGGCAGCAATTCCTGCATTCAATGACTCGGTGTCACCGCTGATAGGAATTGAAACTACAGCATCACAATTTTCTGTTACCAGTCGAGATAGACCTTTACCTTCTGAACCAACCACTAGTACCAATGGTTCTGTGCCCAGAGCAAAATCTGTAAGTGACATATCTCCGTCACCGTCAAGACCAACAATGAAGCAACCGCGCTTTTTCAAATCCTTCAAAGTTGCGTTTAGGTTTGCCGCGAGTGCCACTGGAATTCTTGCTGCTGCTCCGGCAGAGGTTTTCCAAGCAGAAGCTGTTACACCAGTTGAGCGACGCTGCGGCAAGATAACTCCCTGACCACCAAAGGCGGCAACCGATCTAATTATTGCGCCTAGGTTTCTTGGATCGGTAATTCCATCAAGTGCCACCAAAAGTGGTTTTTGTCCGCGCGAGAGAATCAAATCGAGCAACTCCATTGGGTGCTGATATTTGTATGGCGGAACCTGAAGTGCAATTCCTTGGTGAACTGAGTCATACCCAGTCATCCGATCAATTTCTGGACGAGTAAGTTCAGATAACGGAATTCCACGTGCAGCTGCAATCTTGATTGCTTCTTTTACTCGCTCATCCATTTCGATTCGAGTGGCAATAAACAATGCAGTTGATGGAACTTTTGCTCTAAGGGCCTCAAGTACCGAGTTACGACCGGAGAGAACTTCAGATGCCTCAGTGGCCTTGGCAACTCTTTGACCTGATCTCTTTGCGGCACCAGCAGAACCTGCGGTACGTGCGCTTGGTGCTAAGAATTCACCTCTACGACCACCGTCGCGGGTACCGGCTGTTCCCTTGGCACCAGGACGTGATCCAGCGCCGCCGGTGCGAGATCCACCTGATCTTGGTGCAGCTTTGCCTGTTCTAGAGCTAGCAATCTTTGGATCTAGTTCGGAGGCAAACTTCCTAGCGGTTGAAGAATTTCCGGCACCCTTACCGGCAATCTTGATTCCAAGTGCAGCAGCTTTGCGCTCAGCAGCCTGTTTTGCCTTAAACGCTTTGTGGTTTTTGCGATCCTCAGCTTTTGGGGTTGGGCCACGACCTTCTAGTCGCTGCTTATTATTTCCACCTGAGCCAACCTTGCCGCCCTTTTTATTTTTTGCCGCGCCTGGGCGACCTGGTTTTCCAGCCATTAACTAACACTCCAATGGGTTCGGTCGGCAGCATCCTCGAGTGTTATTCCCGCGGCCTGCAGTTGATCTCTAATTGCATCGGAACGTGCAAAATCTTTATTTGCCCTTGCTTGGTTTCGCTCGGTAATCAAACTTTCCACCAAAGACTCAAGGGCAGATGCCATACCTGAGTCGCCGCCAGATTTGCTCCAGCTAATTGGATTAATGCCCAGTACCTCGGACATTGCCTGAACCTCATTGAGCGCTGTTGCCGCTCCTGCTAAATCTTCTTCATCTAGCAGAAGGTTTCCAAGTCTCACCTTTTCGTGCAGTGCAGCAAGGGCAGCAGGAATTGCTAGATCGTCGTTCATTGCTGAAACAAACTCAGCCGGCAAGGCTTTCATTAAGTCTTGAGGTAGCTCTTTTATGAACTTGGTTTCAGCAAGCCTTCTGTGGCTGCGCTTTATGAAAGTTTCAATTCTGGAAACTGCAGCTTCGGCTTCATCAATCACGCCATCTTGAAAGTCAAGAACACTTCGATAGTGCGCAGAGCCTAGGTAGTAGCGAACAGCTAGCGCGCGACCGGAAGAAAGCAAATCATTGGAATACACAGAGTTCCCTGATGACTTGGACATCTTGCTGCCTGAAACATTGACCAGGCCATTGTGTAACCAATAGTTTGCGAATTTATCTCCTGCAGCACTTGATTGAGCCAACTCATTTTCATGGTGAGGAAAACGCAGGTCAATGCCGCCACCGTGAATGTCAAAGTTAGAACCTAGATACTTTGTGGCCATCGCTGAGCATTCAATGTGCCAGCCTGGGCGCCCTCTACCAAAAGGAGATTCCCAACTAGCAGTTTCTGGTTCAGTTGCCTTGGCAGCTTTCCAGAGGGCGAAATCATTTGGCTCACGCTTGCCGCGTGGATCAGCATCGGTGTCGGCATCCATGTCAGAGATTTTTTGATTGGTTAGCTCTCCGTAGCTTGACCATTTTGATGCCGCAAAATAAACATTTGCCGATCCATCTTCTGCAACGTAGGCAAAACCCTTTGAAATCAAACGTTCAATTAGGGAAATCATTTCGCTAATCGCAGAGGTTGCTCTTGGTTCGTAGCTTGGCGGCAGAATACCTAACGCTTTATAAGAGTGATTAAATTCCAGTTCAAACCGATATGCCAGTGACCACCAAGACTCATTTAGCGTTTTTGCTTTTTCCAATACCTTGTCGTCAATGTCAGTGACATTTCTAATCAGCGTTACTTTAAGTCCTGATACTTCAAGCCAGCGACGAAGCTGGTCATAAACAAGTGCTGAACGAAGGTGACCTAGGTGTGGAGCCCCTTGAACTGTTGGTCCGCATAGATACATCGAAACCTGGCCCGGGTTAATGGGCTTAA
>WLGC01000064.1 GCA_009703465.1 Actinomycetota bacterium
ACCAAATCAGGTTACGGGCTGAGCGTAAAAGATGAAGCCCGTAGTTTAGAAATTGCTAAGCGCTACACAAAGGAAACTACTTTTCTTGGTGCTCACGTTGTGCCCAAAGAATTCAAAGAAGGTAAGGGTGCTGCTGCCTACGTAGAGCTAGTTACCGGTGAAATGCTTAGCGCTGCTAGCCCACATGCTAAGTGGATTGATGTTTTCTGCGATGCCGGTGCATTTGATGTTGATCAAGCCCGCGAAATTCTAACCAAAGGAATTGCAGCAGGACTCGCGCCAAGGATTCACGCCAATCAGCTTGAGAATATCGGTGCTATAAAACTTGCAGTCGAGTTAGATTGCGCTTCAGCCGATCACTGCACCCACCTGGATGAAAAAGACATTGAGTTGCTGGCTGGGTCAAATACTGTTGCCACATTATTGCCAGGTGCTGAATTTTCTACTCGCAGTCAGTATCCAAATGCTCGTCGGCTTATTGATGCTGGCGCCACCGTTGCCCTAGCTACCGACTGCAATCCTGGTTCTAGCTTCACTACTTCGATGGCCTTTTGCATCGCTCTGGCGGTGCGGGAAATGAAGATGAGTCCAGCCGAAGCGCTCTGGTCGGCTACTGCTGGAGGGGCTGCTGCTCTTCGTCGAAGCGATATTGGTAATCTCAAGGTGGGCTCAATTGCAAACTTTGTTGTCTTAAATGCGCCCTCGCACCTGCAACTCTCATACCGCCCTGGTGTGAATTTGATTCAAGAGACTCACATTGCAACATCTATAGCTGAAAGTATTCAATGACGAACACCGTAGTAA
Source organism: Actinomycetota bacterium (assembly GCA_009703465.1). GTDB lineage: Bacteria > Actinomycetota > Actinomycetes > Actinomycetales > Microbacteriaceae > Rhodoluna. Next base: position 805 of record WLGC01000064.1, read on the forward strand.
TTAAAACCAAAGGCATGACTTCGGCTGATGTAATCAATGTCGCTCGCTTCGATGCCAAGGTTGAGATCTCCAAAGAGTCCCTTGAGGCCATGGAGAAAACCAGAGCTCACATTGAAAAACTAGCCAGTGGAGACGTTCCGGTTTATGGAATCTCAACTGGTTTTGGTGCTCTGGCAAATCGTCACATTGCTCTTGAAGACCGCGTGCAACTACAAAAATCTTTGATTCGCTCACACGCTGCTGGAATGGGCGAACCAGTTGAGCGCGAGGTGGTTCGCGCACTGATGCTGCTTCGCCTAAAAACAATTTGCTCTGGTCGAACCGGGGCCAGGCCAATAGTTGCGCAGACTATGGCAGCTATTTTGAATGCTGGGATTACACCTTTTGTGCACGAGTATGGCTCACTTGGTTGCAGTGGGGATCTAGCTCCGCTAGCTCACTGTGCCATGGTGCTGATGGGTGAGGGGCGTGCATTTGGGCCTGATGGAATTGAGAGACCGGTTACTGAGCTTTTGAAGAACGCTGGCATCACACCGGTTGAGCTTCGTGAAAAAGAAGGCCTTGCACTAATTAATGGCACCGATGGCATGCTCGGCATGGCAATTCTTGCCATCGAAGATCTTTCAAAGCTTGCTGACTATGCCGACCAGATCGCTGCGATGAGCATTGAGGGTCTACTAGGCACCGATCAGGTGCTGCGCCCTGAACTTCATGAACCGCTTCGTCCACACCCAGGGCAAACCACCAGTGCGGCAAACATGTTTGCGAGCCTCAAGGGTTCTGAAATTGTTGCCTCGCACAGAGTAGGCGATGACAAAATTCAAGATGCTTATTCACTTCGTTGCTCGCCGCAGGTGATTGGTGGTCTTCGAGACACCATTGACTACGCCCGAGTGGTTAGCACTCGCGAGTTGGCTGCCACCATTGATAACCCGGTGGTGCTCGAATCTGGTGAAGTCACCTCAAATGGAAATTTCCACGGGGCTCCGATTGCCTACATTTTGGATTTTCTAGCAATTCCAGCAACCGATGTTGGTTCAATGGCTGAGCGTCGAACAGATCGAATGCTTGATTTGCACCGCTCTAGCGGACTGCCGCCTTTTCTTGCTAGTGATGCCGGAGTTGATAGCGGTCTAATGATTGCCCAATACACCCAGGCTGGTTTGGTTTCAGAAAACAAGCGCTTGGCAGCCCCTGCCAGCGTGGACAGCATTCCGTCCTCAGCGATGCAGGAGGATCACGTTTCCATGGGTTGGCATGCCGGTCGCAAGCTTCGCAAGGTAGTTGACAACCTGCGGATGATTTTGGCAATTGAACTAACCGCAGCAGCTCGTGCGGTTGAACTTCGAGCACCTCATAAACCAGCACCGACAACTGCGGCACTTATTGCACGGCTTCGCAAAGTTGTCCCTGGTATGGGCCCTGATCGCTTTTTAGCACCAGAATTAGAGCTAGCTACAAACCTGCTGCGCGACTAAAGAAAAATCTATGAACTTCTTAAATAATGAACCAAGCGCTGAAGATGCAATGTGGCCGAGGGCTTCTAGTTGGCTAAAGCCTGCCTCAGGTAATTCACAAAAGGCAGACCTTGGACTTTTTGGAGTTCCAGCGCATCAAACATCAATTTCAGCAACTAACGCTCACCTCACCCCCGCTGCAATACGTAAAGCGCTAAAGCGCTTTTCTACTTTTCATTGGACTACCGGGGTTGATGTTTCGCAGTTATCGTTTTTGGATTTTGGCGATATCGCAGAGCCAGATTCAACCGAGGGTGAACTTCGCACCAGCAACCTTGCCGCAAAATTAGCTAGCGAATGTGGACTGAGTATTGGCCTTGGCGGCGATAACTCAGTGACTTTTGCAATTGCTCGCGGTGCACTAAATCCAATTGCAACTGCAGGGTTGATTACCTTCGATGCACATCACGATTTGCGAGACGGTGTCAGCAATGGCTCGCCGGTTAGAAGACTAATTGACGAAGCTGGCCTGGATCCGTCAAGAATTGTTCAGATTGGTATTGCTGACTTTAGTAATTCCCCGCAGTATGCCAAGCGGGCAAAAGATCTCGGGATTCATGTCATTCCACGCTCTGCACTTAGGGGAAAAGATTCCGCAAAGATTGTTGCCGAGGCGGTAGCGATTGCAGGAGCTGGTGGCGGAAAAATCCACGTTGACTTTGATGTTGATGTTTGTGATCGCTCAGTAGTGCCGGCATGCCCTGCAGCTGCACCCGGTGGTATCAGCGCCGATGAGTTTAGACAATTTTGTTTTGCGGTTGGCACCCATCAGCAAGTTACTAGCGTTGACATCACTGAAATTGATGCCAGCGCTGATTCCAGCGATGGCCGCACAGTTCGTCTTGGCGCCCTAGCAATTCTCGAGTTGGCCGCAGGTAGGTTATCTAATGGATCTAGGCGACCAGAGTCTCTTTAATTTAGATAGACGGGGATTTCTATCGATAGCTGCCCTTGGGGCGGCATCCGTAGCCCTGGCAGTTGAAACTCCACCCCCAGCTGAAGCTGCTGGCTGGCCTGCTGGTTGCATCACCACCTTGCCTCCTTCTAAAACCAGGCGGCTAGCCTGGACGGTTGATGATGGGTCATCTGTTTCTACCTTGAGTTCCTATCTCAAGCTGCTGGAAAAAAATGATGATCTAAAGATGACCATGTTCGTGCTTTCTTGTTCAACTGCTTGGAAGACCCACGAGAAAAGAATTAGGAGCCTGATTCAATCAGGCCAGGTGCAAATGGCAAATCACACCAGGGATCACAAAAACTTGAACCGCTGCTCAAATAAAGAAGTAGCTAAGCAATTAATTGCCTGTGACAAATTTATTAAGGACACCTACGAAGTGGATCCGGCTGGTTATTGGCGACCACCTTACGGCAGCCTCAGCAGGCGGGTCATTGAAATTGCAGCAGACAACGGTTTTGATAAACCAACTCTTTGGGATGGTTCAACGGGTTCAAGCTTTACTTCAAAAACTGCAACGGTTTGGAAGCTATCACAGCGTTATATGACAAACGGCCGAATTGTTTTAGATCACGCCAATGGTAGATCTACAGTCAATAACTTTGATCGCATTATGCGAATGCTGAAATCTAGAGATTTAGCAACCGTGACGCTTAATGAAGCTTTTGCGTAAAGACACTTAGCGGTTGCACTGACTTTATAAATCCCTGATAAGAAACTTGAAGATGGTTTCTCATCTCTTCTTCAGCTTTTGCTGGGTCTTCTTTTAAAATTGCCTGCGCAATTTTGGCATGCTCTTCAATAGATTTTTTCCAGTCCCACTCATTTTCCATCATTCTGAAAAGATGAAGGTGGCAGTGTGATTGGGCATAAGCCTGAATTAGGACTTCATTACCAGTAGCCAACATAATCGCTCGGTGAAATCTTTGATCGTGCTCGATCATTTGGCGCTTTTTATATTTAGTGGTTGATTTAAACTGGCTAAGCTCAGCGATTAATTCTTTTGCCGGATTACCAAGTCGATTCGATGCTGATGCTCGAGCGGCCCAAGGTTCAACCAAGAGACGAAATTCGAATAGGTCTTTTACGCCGGTGGCATCTAGATCAGCTGTGGTTGAGTAGCCCTTATTTGCTGTTGCAATAACTAGGTTGTCTCCCTGCAGTTGGCGCAGCGCTTCGCGGATAGGTGTTTGCGACACATTCAACTGCTGAGCAATTTGCAGAATATTTAGCTTGGTGGCTGGTGGAATTTCGTGGTCCAGGATTTTCCAGCGCAAAAGTTCGTAAACATCATCAGATGAAGGCTTTGGTTTGGCCTTTGCCATTGTTTACCCCTATTTATACAAGCCCGCTGCCTTGGCGCCAGCCGGCTCAGTTCTAATGAAATCTTAGGCGGATTTCTGGCCTACAGGGTATGGGTAATGTGTGTATGATTTTGGCTAATCCTATAAATTCGGAGGCAACCATGGTTCAAAGACGATTCCCAAGGCCAAAAGACTTGGCTCCGCTAATGCGGTTCAAGCCTTTCAATTTCAATGGGAAATCGCGCCGACTGGCTGCTGCTTTGACCATAGATGACCTTCGCAAAATTGCTAAGCGTCGCACCCCGCAAGCTCCCTTTGATTACACCGATGGAGCTGCCAACGAGGAAATAACTCTGCAGCGCTCTCGCGAGGCATTTAGAAACATTGAGTTTCACCCAAACATTCTTCGTGATGTTTCGCAGGTAGATACCTCAAG
>WLGC01000065.1 GCA_009703465.1 Actinomycetota bacterium
GGTTAGCGATTCGCTAAGACGCTCTGCGTTCATTTTGGTGCGAGTAAAAATGATTGACTTTCCGTGACCCTGAACTAGACGAAGAAGAACCTGTGAGCGATCTTCTGGGTCAACAGTCATTACACGGTGTGTGATGTTGGCTGTGTCATTCTCTTCGTTTGGAACTTCGTAAACGTAAGGGTCAGGAAGAAATTCCTTAACCAGTGCATCAACTTCGCGATCTAGCGTTGCCGAGAACAAAAGCTTTTGGCTATCTCCGGTGGCGCGCATAATTCGGCGAACACCTTCGATGAAACCTAGGTCACACATGTGATCGGCTTCATCGACAACCAAGGTCTCAACTTCGCTTAGATCGACGATGCGCTGAGAAATCAAGTCTTCTAAACGACCAGGTGTTGCTACAACAATGTCAACACCGCGACTCATTGCGTTCTCTTGCTTGCGCTGAGGAACACCACCGTAGATACAGGTTGTGTAGAAACCAACTGCGCGGGCAATTCCGTTTACTGTGCGATCAATCTGATCGGCAAGCTCACGAGTAGGCGCAAGAATTAGTGCACGAGGCTTACCAGGCTTACGAGGAACTGAACCGGCAGCTACCAATTTCATAACCAGTGGCACGGTGAAGGCAATTGTTTTACCAGAGCCAGTCTTACCGCGACCTAGAACATCGCGACCAGAAATTGCAGCCGGGATTGTGCTTGCCTGAATTGGGAATGGAGTATCAGCACCCATGCCGGTTAGGGCCGCAAGAATGCGCGGGTGCAGATCCATCTCAGCAAAGGTGTTGGTGGTGATTGCCTCTGACGCTTCAACAGCATCTAGGCGCTCAAGAACCTTGTCTTCAAAGAAAGCTTTTTTGTTTGGGTTTGAATCGCGTGCTCCGCGGAATGTTGATTCGCGTGAGTCATCACGAGCGGCACGATCTGGACGGTGTGGGTTTCTAGCCTCAAAGTCATTACTTCTTGAGTTGCGATCTCCAGAAAAGTTTCCACGCTTTGCATTGCGGTCTTCAAATCTTGTTGAATCTGATTTGCCGTATGACGGACGCTCTGCGCGATTGCGATCACCAAAGCCACCACCGAATGATGGGCGGCCTGACTGCTCGCGATCTGAACCACTCCGTGCTGGGCGGTCATCGCGGTTTCCGTAAGACGGACGTGCTGGGCGGTCATCGCGGTTACCAAACGCTGGACGTGCTGAACGATCATCGCGATCATTCCAAGTTTTTTTAGCTGGGCGACCGGAGCCTTCGTTTCCACGCGGTGACCAATCACGGCGACCATCGCCTGAGCGCTCTGGACGAGCCGGGCGGTCATCGCGGTTGCCGTAAGACGGACGTGCTGGACGGTCATCTCTGTTACCAAACGCTGGACGAGCTGGACGCTCGTCGCGGTTGTAGCCGCCTCGAGCTGGACGCTCGTCGCGATTGCCGTAAGAAGGACGAGCTGGACGGTCATCGCGATTTCCGTATGACGGACGTGCTGGACGCTCATCCCGGTTGTAACCGCCGCGTGATGGAGCAGCGTCGCGTGATCGACTGCGCTCTCCCGCAGAGAAGTCGTTTTTAGCGCCGTAGGTCTTTTTTGGACGGTCCTCGAAGAATGCTCCCTTGGCGCGAGGCGCACGTGGAGCATCTGAATTGTATTCACGCTGAGGTGATCGACCACCGCGGCCATCTTCACGAATTTTTCCGTGACCGGCACCCTTAGGGAAACCAGATTTAGCCGCAGCTTTATCAGCGGTTGATGTTCGGGGCTTGCGCCCCGCAATAGCTTTTTTCGGAGCGCGCGCGCTCGAGTTGCCAAAAGTTGGCATAATTTTTCCTCATTCAATTGTGTGGTCTAAACGGGGAGTAGCCGTTTTGAACCTATGGTTTAGTCGAACAGCTGCTAAACCAACACACAAGAAAAACTCTGCAAACGGCAGATCTTATTTAGAGGAAAAGACTGGTACATCTTCAGCGGTGGCACTTCTTTGGCCACTTGAATTAGTTGATGTACTGCAAACGACTACTGTCACATTTCTGCAACTTTTTGAGTCTAGCCAACTAAGCCCTATTTGCCTAGGAAAACTTCTCAAACAGCTATCTGGGCCCGAAGTAGGGTCAGTTCTCCGGTTGATTCGAGGCTCCAATTCAAGGCCACCTCATCAAGAATGCTTGAGCCATAGCCGGTATCGGTCTGTTTTGATAGCGGTTTTCCATCATTGCTGACCATCACCGAGATCAGGTTCCTGGCAGCTTTTTCCACCTTCACCTCAATCTGCTTGGCAGCGCCGTGCTTGACCGCATTGCTAACCGCCTCGCGGATTACCTCAGCCAGGCAAGCTGAGGCGGCTTGGTTATCAGTTAGAGCCTTAGCTAAATCGGCCGAGATAACTGGCAATTTGATTTCTACTACGCCATCCCAGACCTCGATTATTTGCTTCAAAATCTCATCAATGGATTCACCGGATTCCAAGGAATCAAGTTTTGAAATTGCCGCATTCAAGTCGTCTCTAACGGATTGCAATTCATCGGCCGAAGGAGAGTCAATTTTTGCCAGTCGCATTGCTGAGGCGTAGAGAGTGGACTGTACTGAGCCGTGCAACACCGATGCAATCTTGCGGCGATTTAGCCAAAGTTCCTGACGAAGTTGGGAGTTTAGAATCTCTAGGTTTTTCACTACCCCAGTCATTTCTTGCTCAGCATTTAGGCGCTGTGTTCTTTGCAATTGAATCGCAAATGAAATTCCAGCCACCAGCACCTGCGAGGCTGTGAATTGAAGAAGTTGTGCGCCCGATAGTGCTAGACCAAAAACCATCAGTAGCAGGTATGAAAATATCGAAGTGGCAATACCTGACAGCAAGTTGACAATAAAAGCTACTGGCGTGATCAGCGTGAGGCTCTTTAGTAACCGCTTGAGTATTGAGCTAGAAAGATAAACCGCGACCAGGCTCAGTACCGTCGCCAACGCAACGGCATCTGGAAAAATCATGGTGGTTGAGGCAATAATTAGCGATGCTGCTGCAAAGGTCATCAGCTCAGGAATGATTGTCATACCAACCGAAATCTTGAAAAGATACTGCGGTTTTACTTTTGCTCTCGATGCTTTTTGGGTTAGGTCACTTGCTCTAACTTCAAAACTGGATTCCTGGCCAATGTTGTGACTTAACGGCCGAACCACAGCATCGACAAACTCGGTTAGTCGCTGGGAGATTTTTGTCGATGCAGAGTTTGTGCCCGCATTCATTTCTTGAAAAACCGGTGCAAGTTGTAATTGAACTTTGGCAAGAAGGTCTTTGCGCTGAGACTTAATGCGCTCACGAATTCCTCCGCGCAACTCATCGAGCTGGCTTTTCTCGAGTTCAAGAGCATCCAAGATTTTTTGATGGCGGTTTCTAGAGCCTTGCAGAATGGCTAATACAGAGATTGCGCCATAAACAAAAAGTGGACCACCGGCTAGGCGATACCAAAACTCCTCTGGTGACATGATCCCTAGAGCATCACCAGAAAAATAGATTGACAGCCCACGACCAGCACCGGCAACTACAAAAGCCACCGATGTCCAAAACGGTCTCGGTTTTCTGTTCTCTTCGGCAGATAGCACAGTGAATCTAAAGGCAAGCAAAATAGCCACAGTGACTAGATAGCCAACGGTCGCTAACAGCAACCATTGAAGCGGTGAGCCGCCAACTCGGTTTGGGCTACTAACGAAAACAAGAAGAAATGAAATAGGTGCAAATTGCAGCAGCACGGAATTACTAAAGGCTGCCGGACCGGAGGCGCTATTTACTGCCTCACGCAGGTTGGTGTTTGGTGTTTCTAGCTTTTGCAAGATTAAACTTCTGAAAATGTTTTACCTGAAGCGCGCAGGTAGGCAGCAGCAGCTTCTACTCTGGCGTTACCGTCAGCTTGAACATCAATTGAAAGTGATTGAAAAATTCGGCTCACAATTCCTTCTACAGCGCGAATTGTGGTGCCACGCCTTTCGGCAATCTGCGAGTTAGTTAGCCCGCTGGCCAACATTTGCAGCACTGAGATTTGCTTCTTCGAAAGCTTAGACAGTGGACGATCTTTGTCTAGGTCGTGCCTAAACTCGGCTGAAATTGATTCCTTTAGAACAGCTTCAATTGCCTGGATGAGTTGGTTTGTGTCAACAAGTTGTGATTTGCGCAGATAGCTAATTGAATTTGGAAGGTCGCTTGCATCGCGACCGACAAAGCGAGGATCTGGCAGGTTAGTTAGAAATACAATTCCAACCTCAGGCGATGTAGCTCTGAGTGATTCAGCAAAATCAAAGCCATTCGGGCCTGGTCCTAGCTCTACATCTAGCACAACGGCATCCGGGTCATGGGCCCTAATGGCTCTGGCCGCATCCGCAGCATTGGCTGCGGTGGTTACTTCAAAACCTTTTGCTTCCAGCGTCTTTGCGATTAGATCACGAAGCAGTGCTTCGTCTTCAACTACAACGATGTGACGCTGATACATTTTTAGATTAAATCGCGCTTGGTCAAAGCAGCGTGTAGATCTGCATCGCTTGGCTCAACCATAAACTCGCCGTCAGCAAAAACAACCACTGGAATGTTCTTTCTACCAGCTACAGCTTCAGCCTCAGCGGCTAGATCTGCACTTTGCTCAACATCTTTCATTTCATACTCAACGCCAAGGGTATTCAGTAGTGATTTTGATCGGCGGCAGTCGCTGCACCAATCAGCTCCATAGAAAGTTACTTCAGCCATTTTTTCTCCTACCTAAGCCTCAACCGGTCTGGGATAAACAGGTTCTCTCCATCAAATGTAATACCTGTCAGGTCCTTGATTACAAGGTCTGCTGCTGAATCAAGTGCCCGCTCAGAAACACCAATGACTAGCCCTACGCCAGCTTCTATCCCAGCCTCTACCCCCGCAATAGCATCTTCAAAAACAACGCAGTCAGCAGGCTCAAAACCTAATCGCTTTGCTCCCAGCAAATACGGATCTGGGTGTGGTTTACCGCGCTCA
>WLGC01000066.1 GCA_009703465.1 Actinomycetota bacterium
CGGGACGAATACCAACGGTTACCTTCTTCGCCTTGGTCTTGGCAAGCACGCTGCTGTCAACTTTTAGCACCTGATTACCAAACTGGACTCCGTCAGTTACGATCTCTAGCTCCAATAGGTTCATCGCCGGAGAGCCAATAAAGCCGGCAACAAAAACGTTTGCCGGTGCATCGTAAAGTTCCTGAGGGGTAGCAACCTGCTGCAGTACTCCATCTTTCAGCACGGCGACTCGATCGCCCATTGTCATCGCCTCAACCTGGTCGTGAGTTACATAAACAGTAGTAACCCCAAGTCTTCGCTGTAGTGATGCAATCTGGGTGCGAGTTTGAACGCGCAACTTTGCATCAAGGTTTGATAGTGGTTCGTCCATAAGGAAGACCTGCGGTTGTCTAACAATTGCTCGACCCATGGCGACGCGTTGACGCTGTCCACCGGAGAGGGCTTTTGGCTTGCGATCAAGATATGGTTCAAGGTCTAGAAGTTTGGCTGCCTCAAGAACTCTGGCGGCACGTTCTTCTTTTTTTACACCAGCAATTTTTAGTGCAAATCCCATGTTCTCGGCCACAGTCATGTGCGGGTAGAGAGCATAGTTTTGAAACACCATTGCGATGTCTCTATCTTTTGGTGGGATGTTTGTCACATCGCGATCACCGATCATGATTTTTCCTGAGTTCACCTCTTCAAGGCCGGCCAACATTCTAAGGGTGGTGGATTTTCCACAACCCGAAGGGCCAACTAGAACTAGGAATTCGCCATCTTTAACATCCAGGTTGACCTGGTCGACAGCTGGTTTTGTGCCGCCAGGGTAAACCCGGCTGGCGTTCTGAAATGAAACTGATGCCAGGATAATTTCCTTCACCGGCAGGTCCGTGCCGGACGATCCATAGTGAGTGAAAAGCTAAAAACGGTGTCTTTAGCCACCTCCATTATGGCATCCGCCGGTGCTGGTCTAAACTAGGAGTACATCTAGCCGCCAGGCGGCGAAAGAATCCAATCTTAAGGACCACGTTTTGACCCCTGATAAGCAAACCCGCTCAGAGCAGCGAGAAGAAGCCCGCGCCAAGGCAAAGCTGTTGCGCGAGGAGCAAAAAAAAGGTGATCGCCGTAAGCGCCTAGCTCTGCAGCTCGGTCTCGGCGGATCAGTTATTGGTGTTGTTGCTCTGGTGGCATTCGCCATAATTTCAGCTTCGCAAGTGAAGCCAGCTGCGGCACCAGCGAACATGATGTTCAATGATGGAATCAAAATTGGCACCAACCTTGAAGCTTTCACACCTAACTACACACCTGCTCCGGGCGAGGGTGGCACTAACGTTCCAAACATCCAGATTTATTTGGACTACCAGTGCCCATACTGTCGAGACTTTGAGCTTCCAAACCAATCTCAAATTGAGAGTTGGGTGAGCAAGGGAATTGCCACAGTTCAAATTCACCCAGTATCTTTCGTGAAGAGCCCAAGTGACTTTTCGGCAATGGCATCAAATGCGGCGGTTTGCGTTGCTGAACTTTCTCCGAACTCATTCTTGAAGTTCAATTCAGTGCTTTTCGCCAACCAGCCAACAGAAAATAGCGACGGACCTAGCAACGAGGACCTGTTTAACTTTGCTAAATCCGTAGGGGTAAGTAACGAGACTGAAGTGCGCTCCTGTATCAACGAAAAACGATACAAATCTTGGATTGAGTCAGCCACAGTAAGGGCTCTCACCGAGCCTCTACCTGGATCTGGCTTGAAACTAGAGGGAACTCCGTTTGTTTTGGTAAACGATCAGCAGTTTGTAGCCGAGACCAGGGGAGACTTCACCAGCCCGGCACGGTTCGCCCAGTTCCTACAGAGCGTAACTGTCAACTAAAATAAAAAAGTTCTGAAGTTGATTCTTCAGATAGGTAGCCCTAGGGCTATCGGCCGACCTGGCGCAATTGGTAGCGCACCGCACTTGTAATGCGGGGGTTAGGGGTTCGAGTCCCCTGGTCGGCTCCAAAAAAAATGGACTCCTCCTGGGAGTCCATTTTTTTACTTCTCGGAGTTTTTATTTTTCGTTGAAAGTTATTGAAACTGAATTGATGCAGTACCGATCACCGGTTGGCGTTTGTGGTGCATCCTCAAAAACATGTCCTAGGTGTGAGCCACAGGCTTTGCACCTGACCTCGGTTCGGGACATCCCATGTGACCTATCTTCAAGAAGTTCAACCGCGTCGCCTTCTTTTGGTTCATAAAAACTCGGCCAGCCGCAGTGTGAATCAAACTTGGCAACGCTCTTGAATAATTCGGCCCCGCATCCTCGGCAAGAGAAGGTGCCCTCGCGATGCTCTTCAAGTAGCTCTCCGGTATAGGCTCGCTCGGTACCAGCTTCGCGAAGCACGTGATACTCAAACTCGCTTAGCTCTTCGCGCCACTGCTGATCAGTCTTATTTACCGGATAGTTCACAATTACTCCTGCCGTTTGCCTAATATTAGATATCTTGAAGCATCAAACTAAGTGAAGCAGGGTTCATGCCTAAAAATTTCCCAATCGACGAGTTTGATTCTGCCATCTCCGGCGGCGGTCGCCATCGCGCTGCACGCACCGCTAAAGATCAAGTTCGCGAGTGGCTAAGGGTGGTAGTAGCCGCTGCCGTGATTTCTGTTGGCGGTTACCTAAGTCTCAGCTTTATTGGGCAGTCCAGCGTCTTTGCCGGCTACATTCCAAGCATCAATCCAAGTCCGGCTGCCAGCACTCAGGCGCTGCCTGAGGTAAGCGTGCTAGATGGTGGTGGTGCAGAGCTTGGGGCTGCAGCCGGTCAAGTTCTTCGCGATGCCGGCTTCAATGTGACCGGAGCATCGGTATTGGTTGACTCCGATTCAAAGCCAATTGCCACCGCCGACACCGTGGTTCTAATCACTGATGAGATCTTCAGTGCCGAAGCCACAGCTATTGCTAACAAGATCGGCAACCCAAAAGTTATGATTTCCACTCAGTTTCCTGGCCCAATTACCGTGGTTTTAGGGGCTGACTACGTATTACCCGCCGAATAGCGGTTATAACCGTTTCATAACCTATCGACCAATAATCAAAAAAGGCTTGCGCACCCCCACCCATTAGGGGCTAGTGTTAGAGATGGTCGTAGCAGTATCCGTAGCACAAGCTCTCTTCTATGCGACTCAGCCCGGGGATTTTTCGGGTTGTTCCCATAGCATCAGGAGTAAAACATGGCACAAGGAACCGTAAAGTGGTTCAACGCTGAAAAGGGTTTTGGTTTCATTACCCAGGATGGCGGAGCAGACGTATTCGTACACTTCTCAGCAATCCAATCAGAAGGCTACAAAGAACTGAAGGAAAACCAGCGCGTAGAGTTCGAAGTTAAGAACGGCGACAAGGGCCCTCAGGCTGACGCAGTACACGTAATCTAAGCGACCGCATAGATTTAGAAGACCCCTTTCGGACCTAGGTCCGGGAGGGGATTTTCATTACCCAGGAACAACCATTTGCACTCTTACCCAGTGAGTGCCAAAATAGAGTGTTAGCACTCACCTAGGTAGAGTGCCAAAAATACAAATAGGAGATTGAAACCCAATGGCAAAAATCATTCACTTTGATGAAGAGGCCCGCCGCGGTCTGGAGCGTGGACTAAACATCCTCGCCGACACAGTAAAGGTAACCCTCGGCCCACGTGGACGCAACGTAGTTCTGGAAAAGAAGTGGGGCGCCCCAACCATCACAAATGATGGTGTTTCGATTGCTAAAGAAATTGAACTTGAAGACCCACTTGAGCGCATCGGCGCCGAGCTGGTTAAGGAAGTTGCTAAGAAGACTGACGATGTAGCCGGAGACGGAACTACAACTGCAACTGTTCTAGCTCAAGCATTGGTTCGCGAAGGTCTTCGCAACGTGGCCGCTGGAGCTGATCCAATTTCACTTAAGCGTGGAATTGAAAAAGCTGTCAAGGCTGTTATCGAAGAACTGCACAAGAACGCAAAGCCAGTTGAGACCAAAGAGCAGATTGCGGCAACCGCATCTATCTCCGCTGGTGATACTCAAATTGGTGAGCTGATTGCAGAGGCAATTGACAAGGTTGGCCGCGAGGGTGTTGTTACCGTTGAAGAGTCAAACACTTTTGGAATTGAGCTAGAGCTCACCGAAGGTATGCGCTTTGACAAGGGCTACATTTCTGCCTACATGGTCACCGACCCTGAGCGCCAGGAGGCAGTTCTTGAAGATGCCTACGTTCTAATTGCAAACTCAAAGATCTCAAACATTAAAGACATTCTGCCAATTGTTGACAAAGTCATTCAGGCCAATAAGCCACTTTTGATTATTGCTGAAGACATTGATGGTGAAGCACTGGCAACACTTATCGTTAACAAAATCCGCGGCATCTTTAAGTCAGTTGCTGTTAAGGCTCCAGGCTTTGGTGACCGTCGCAAGGCTATGCTTCAGGACATCGCTATCTTGACCGGTGGTCAGGTTATCTCTGAAGAGGTTGGTCTAAAGCTAGAGAGTGCAACTCTGGATCTTCTAGGTCGCGCTCGCAAGGTGGTAATCACCAAGGACGAAACCACAATTGTTGAGGGTGCCGGAGAAGCAGACATGATCTCAGGTCGTGTTGAGCAGATTCGTCGCGAGATTGACAACACCGATAGCGACTACGACCGCGAGAAGCTCCAGGAGCGTCTAGCCAAGCTAGCCGGTGGTGTTGCAGTTATCAAGGCCGGTGCAGCAACTGAGGTTGAACTCAAGGAGCGTAAGCACCGAATCGAAGATGCTGTTCGAAATGCCAAGGCTGCGGTTGAAGAGGGAATTGTTGCCGGTGGTGGAGTTGCTCTACTACAGGCTGGCAAGGCTGCATTTGATCGTCTAGAGCTAACCGGCGAAGAGGCAGTTGGCGCAAACATTGTTCGCGTTGCAATCTCTGCACCGCTAAAGCAGATTGCGCTAAACGCAGGTCTTGAGCCAGGCGTTGTGGCTGAGAAGGTAGCTGGACTTCCTTCA
>WLGC01000067.1 GCA_009703465.1 Actinomycetota bacterium
ATCGTTCGTGTATTTGAAGGTAGCGAAGCAGGTTTACAACTGGGGAACCAGATGATTCCCCCGAAAACAAAAACAGTAAAGAGTGATATTTCATGGCAACCACGGCAAGCACAGCAAGAAAGCTTGTTCAGAAGATAAAAACTCTGATCAAGGCTCCGGGTAAAAAACCGGCCGCAGCGATGGCAGACCGCGCCACCCCGCTTCTAGATGCTCGTAGAGCAGGACAAGAAGCAACACCAGCAATGCTGCAGCAAGTAGCGAAAGAAACAATGTTTCTTCACTTCACTCGCCACAGCCCTTATTACACCGCCAAAGGTGAGATTCCAATCATCACCAAGGCAAGTGGTCACCACTTCTGGGATCAGAACGGTAAGAAGTACTTTGACGGTATTTCAAGTTTGTTCTCAGTAAATGCTGGCCACGGTCGCGCACGACTAGCAGAAGCTGCAGCGAAGCAGATGAAAGAGCTGGATTACTTCCCGCTTTGGTCGCACGCGCACAAACCAGGCATCGAACTATCTGAGCGCCTACTCTCCTACGCACCAAAGAACCTGTCTCGGGTGTTTTTCACTACCGGTGGTGGTGAGGCAAACGAAACCGCTTGGAAGCTTGCAAAGCAATATTTCAAGATGATGGGTAAGCCGATGAAGCACAAGGTACTGACCCGCGCGGTTGCGTATCACGGTACTTCACACGGAGCACTCTCACTCACTGGCATCCCTTCAATGAAGAAGATGTTTGAGCCTTTGGTTCCTTCAACCTTCCGCGTGCCAAATACCAACTGGTATCGAGCACAGGATGACTTTGAAACGGAAGAGGAATTTGCTCTGTGGGCGGCCAACCGCGTTGAAGAGATGATTGTTTTCGAAGACCCAGACACCGTAGCGGCGTTCATCTTCGAGCCAATCCAGAACTCAGGTGGTTGCTTCACCGCACCAAAGATCTACTTTGATCGCGTTCGTGAGATCTGCAATAAGTACGACGTACTTATCGTGGCCGACGAAACAATCGATGGCTTTGGTCGCACCGGCTCCATGTACGCATCAAACTTCTACGGCTTTGAACCAGACATGATGGTTCTAGCCAAGGGTATGACTTCTGCATACGCGCCTATCGGTGCTCTATTGGTAGCCGAGAAACTATTTGAGCCGTTCAAGGAAGGTACCGCTATCTTCCCGCACGGCTACACCTATGGAGGCCACCCGGTATCAGCAGCAGTTGCTCTAGAAAACCTCGACATCTTTGACGAAGAGGATCTAGTCGGCAACGTGGTTAGAAACCAGGACGCTTTCAAGGCATCGCTAGATAGCCTGAAGGACCTTCCAATTGTTGGAGATGTTCGAGGTAAGGGTTATTTCTGGGCCATTGAATTGGTTAAGGATAAGACCACCAAGGAAACCTTCAACGATAAAGAGTCAGAGAAGCTGCTAAGAGGAATTCTTTCGCAGCGTCTTTTCCAAGAAGGTCTCTACTGCCGCTCTGATGACCGTGGCGACCCGGTAGTGCAGTTGGCACCACCGCTAACCATTGGACCAAATGAGTTTGATGAGATCACAGCAATTTTGCGAGATGGTCTAGATCACGCTTATAAGGCGATGTAGTAGTTATTCACAGAATTAGGTTCGCGTCGATTTCAAACTTCATGGAAAGATAGTTTCCAATCATGAAGAATATTGATTTCGACGCGAACCTTTCTTTTAAGACCCCTATGGGGTGGCTCACGATATTCTCGCTGAATGAAACTCTGGTCCAAATTGAAATAATTGGATCAAATAACAAAGGGCCATGCGGAAACCGGGTGATTCCTAATTATGGAAAAGCAAATGTGCTAACTGAGGCAAAAAAACAAATTCTCAATTTCATCGATGGCAAAGCAAGTAAATTCACCTTCAAGTTTCACTATCAAGGCACCCCCTTTCAGGAGTCTGTCTGGAAAGAAGTTTGCAAGGTGAAATACGGTCGAACAATCACCTACTCAGAAATTGCCGAGAAGCTCGGTAATCCGGGAGCAGCCCGAGCCGTTGGAACAGCAGTGGGTTCTAACCCGCTACCGATTTTGGTACCTTGCCATCGGGTTGTTGCCTCGGGAAATAAACTCACTGGATACTTTGCCGGCGAGGGCGTTGAGACTCAGCAACAATTCATTGATTTGGAGAAGGCCTCAGCTCGCCGTTGAATCAATGCTCAGGGCGTTGTAAGAATTAGTTCGCTGGCGACATAACCTTTAGGTAGAGATAAATTCTTGGGACTAGAGGAACTATGAATCAGGCTGACTTTGTGAGCGTATATCGCGAACTGCTGCCAAAAATTGGCCAATACCTGTCTCGAAGAGTTCCCCTTGATGAGGTTGAGGACATTGCATCCTTGGTATTTGAAGTGGCTTGGCAAAAGCGCTCCCAGGTAACTCCCGGTGAAGAACTGCCCTGGCTATACAGGATTGCTGCTTTTCAGGTGGCTAACTTTCGTCGCCGACAGGCAACCTTCGCGAATTTTCTTTCCACAACACTGATGCCAAGTTCTGCACCTGCTGCCGAAGATCTGGCTACCTTCGATCTTGACCTAGCCGCTGCCTGGAAAAGCCTGTCTAGTAGCGAACAGTCTCTGTTAGCTCTGGTTGCCTTTGAGGGACTAAGCGTTCAGGATGCTGCGATAGCAACCGGTATTAGTGCAAACACTGCCAGCACCAGACTTCATCGAGCCCGCAAAAAGCTAGCTGCCAAATTGCAGGTGCAAGATTAACTCCCCTAAGGACATAAACCTAATATGACTGAAAAAAATATCGACAAACGCCTCAAGGCCGCAGATCCGGCTAAGCCGGTTTCTCTACGCGAGTCCCTGCTAATCTCTGCCACTGAAGGTAAGTCCCGTTCAAGATTCAAGCTGCCGAACTTAAGGCTTTCACTTGGAGTCTTAGCTGGTGCTACAGCAATTTTTATTGCTGTGCCAATGTTGAATATTTCTGGCAGCACCACCGGATTAATCCAGTTGGGTGGAACCGCCCAGCAAGGTGCTGCTGGCTCAAAGTCAGCTCCTGGAATGCTTTCGAGTGCTCAGGATGAAATCGGCGGCAAGATGATGATGCCTAACCCGTTTAGCTACATTTATGCGGCCGGCCCAGATTTATCCTCTGAACAATCTAGAGGTGGCGTGTATCAGCTGGCCTTGACTGGCTCTGCAAAATCGGTTTTGTCTCAAGCGGCTAAGGCACTTGGTCTTTCTGGAGAAGTTTTTGAACCAGAGTATTCAACTGCTGAATTTCCTACCTTTCAAATTGGCGCAAATGATGGCACCGCGCAGTCTGTTGCAGTGACCTGGGTTGGCACCGGTAACTGGTGGTACAACAATCCAGCAGCCTATCCGGCACCTGTTTGTGATGAGTTTGTAAAAGCTGAAGACGGTAGCGAATACTGCAACCGATACCAAGAGCAGAAGCCAACCCCTGAACTACAGCCAACTAAAGCTGAAATGATTTCTCAGGCTTTGAAGATCTTCTCGGCCACCGGTTTGAAGGTTTCGGCCGCTGATATTTCAACCAGTAGCAATGAGTGGGGATCGTCTGCCTTTGCCTCGCTGCAGATTGATGGCCAAGACTCTCCGATTGAATGGAGTCTCTACTGGGCCGCAAATGGAACTTTGGCTTCGGCCTCAGGTCACTCGGTTAGCTTGGTTGACAAAGGTGACTTCAAAACAATCTCTGCTAAAGATGCTGTTGCCCGAATCAGTGACTGGCGCTACTCAGGCTCAATCTCGCAATCACTCTGGGCCAAATACCAAACCAACTTGCAAACTCCAGCAATTGCCTACGACTCCCCGATGGTTCGCGAAGGCGAACCAACTGAGCCTGAACCAACGCCAACCGTTGTGACTGTGACCGTCAATAAATCAGTTGCAACACCGATGATGATTTGGGATCTTTCTGGCAACGCTTGGATTGTTCCCGGCTACCTGCTGATTGGTGATCAGGGCTGGCTAACACCGGTGTTCTCATTGGAGGACGGTGTAGTAACTTTGCCGGACCCAGTTGAGATTATGCCAATGGTGAAGTAGAAAGAATCTAGTTTTCTTCTTTGGTAATCAGTTTGATTGATTTTCCTTCGACAATTAGAGTGAGTCCTACTTTTTGAGCAAGAGTTTTCAAGTTGGCTAGGCTTTGCGGTTCCTTTGTGGCAGTAAGTGCACTTCTAACTAATTGCCCCTTGGCTTTTTTATTAAAGTGGTTTAGTTGCTCTAGTTTTCCATTGGGTCTTTCAATAAAGACATCAACTGTGTAGCTGTTCAAAGATTCAGGTAGCGGTGCAAGAGCTGCGTAAGCCTTGGAGCGAAGATCAATGATGGGACCTGCCTCAAGTCTGCTCCAGGCTGATTGGTTGTGAGGCTCAGGCCAAACTCTTTTTAGGTTAATCCCGCAGATGAGCTTGCTAGGTGAAACCTTGTATTCCGGAATCAAATCTGTTGCCGAGATAACTCCAAACAAAGCCGACTGAATGAGCACCGAGTGCCTTGCACGTTCAATCTCACCTTCGGTTAATTGATTATTGGCAGTTGGAGTGCCTTTTAGCCCCCGACCGTGAACCGCTGCGTAAAGAGTGCCGGTATAGCGATTTATTGCGGCCATGGTTGGCGCGGTCAGGATTTTTTTATCTCCGGTTGATTTGATGTATGCAGCCATCACTTGGTCGCGCGTTGGATCAAGGCCCCCAAAGGTTAGATGACTCTGCGTAATTTTGATACTTCCGCCGCCAACGGCTTTGGTTTCAGATGGCGGTAGCAGAAACAGCATGAATCAAAGCCTAGCTTGCTGATTCCGTTATATAAGTTCAGCAATGACCTGATAGAAAAACCGCCCATGATTACTCAAGGGCGGCTCTTTGAAACTAAAAAAACTTTGCCTAAACTAGCGCTGCGTTTCTGGCAACAATTGCCAC
>WLGC01000068.1 GCA_009703465.1 Actinomycetota bacterium
AACGACCCAGCTAAGTACGCAACCATTTCAGACGCACAGCTTACAAAGGGCTGTGGAGTTATGTTGCTAGTTGACCTACAGGGTGCCGGTGTTGCAGTTGCTGAGAAGGCAAAAGCACAGGGTGTTCCAGTAATCGCTTACGACCGTCCAATCGCGGGCGCTGACTACTACGTATCATTCGACAACGAGACCGTTGGTGCACTTCAGGGCCAGATGGTTGTTGATGGTCTAAAGGCAGCTGGCAAGGACGTAACAACTGCAAGCATCATCTACGGTTCAGGTGACCCAACAGACGGTAACGCAAAGATGTTCCTTGACGGAGCTCTTGGTGTTCTTGATGCAGCTGGCGCAAAGGCAGCCTTCACAATGGAAGGTACCTGGGATGGCGTAAAGGCTGGAACCCTATTCGAGCAGGCATTCACTGCTGTAAACGGTAAGGTCGACGCAGTTCTTGCACCAAACGACAACAACGCAGCATCAATCATTGCAATCCTTGACAAGAACGGCCTAAAGGTTCCAGTTTCAGGTCAGGACGCATCTGTTGCTGGTCTTCAGAACGTACTTCTAGGAAAGCAGTACGGAACTGTATGGAAGCCATTCAGCCTTCAGGTTGAAGCAGCTCTAAAGGTAATCACCGCGATCCTAAACGGTGAGACCTACCCAACCACCAAGTCAAACGATGGCGTTCCTTTCGTCACCATCGACCCAGTACTAACCACAGCTGACACCGTCAAGGACGTAGTAGCAGCTGGAGATGCAACAGTTGAGAAGCTATGTACTCCAGAAGTTGCAGCAGCATGTGAGAAGTACGGCGTTAAGTAATAACTAAGTAGTCTGAATGTGGGTGCCAGTCTTTGGCTGGCACCCACATTTTTCACCAGTTAAAAAAGGAAATCGGAAATGAGCAATCCAATCATCGAACTCTCCGGGGTCAAGAAAAGTTTTGGCCCTGTGGATGTGCTCAAGGGCACTGACCTCAAAATTTATCCCGGTCGCGTCACCGCTCTGGTAGGCGACAACGGAGCAGGAAAGTCAACCCTTATTAAAGGACTTGCCGGCGTGCAGTGGTACGACGAAGGAAGCGTAAAGTTTGACGGCAAAGAAGTTGCCATGACTACGCCTCGAATTGCAGCAGCCCTAGGAATTGAAGTGGTCTACCAAGACCTAGCCCTTTGCGAAAACCTAGACATTGTTCAAAACATGTTTTTAGGTCGCGAAGAAATGTCTCAACTAACCATGGATGAATCTGCCATGGAGTTTGCTGCAGCGAAGGCGCTACAGTCACTTTCGGTTAAGACTGTGAAATCTGTTCGTCAAAAAGTTTCATCACTTTCGGGTGGTCAGCGTCAGACCGTTGCCATCGCTAGATCAGTTCTAAGAGATGCAAAAGTTGTAATTCTTGATGAGCCAACTGCGGCTCTTGGTGTTGCGCAGACAGAACAGGTTTTGAACCTTGTTCGTCGTCTAGCCGATAAAGGTATTGCGGTAATCATGATCAGCCACAACCTGCAGGATGTTTTCCAGGTCGCTGACGATATTGCAGTTCTTTACCTTGGCAACATGGTGGCCCAACTCGAGACTAAGAAAACCAACCACAACGAAATTATTGGTTACATCACCGGCATCAAGACTCAAAAGGAAATCGCATAATGTCCGATAACATCACCATCAAAACTGGTCAAGAGGGAACCGCCGCTGACCAATTCCGGGCTTATGGTTCAAGGTTAAAAAACGGCGAGATGGGTGCCCTACCTGCGGTAGGTGCGTTAGTACTTCTGATTGTGCTTTTTAGCTCACTGTCACCGTTTTTCCTAACCAACATCAACATCGCCAACCTCTTTACTCAGGCGGCAACATTGACCATGTTGGCTGCAGCACTGGTATTTGTTTTGATGCTCGGCGAGATTGACCTTTCTGCTGGAGTAACCGCAGGAACCGGCATGGCACTTTTTGTAAAGTTCAACAGCGTAGACGGTTGGCCTTGGCCAATTAGCTTCGCGATGGCCTTTGCCCTAGCTTTTGTTATCGGTTCATTCCTTGGCTTCTTTGTGGCAAAGGTGGGTGTGCCTTCCTTTGTTATGTCACTGGCTGTTTACCTAGCTCTGCCTGGAGTAATGCTTTTGATTCTTGGCGACGGTGGACTTCTTCGCCTTGAGGTTCCAGAGATCAAGGCCATCATGAACACCAACCTTCCTGACTGGGGCGGTTGGCTAACACTTATTGTTTCTTTGATACTTACCTTTGCGATTGGCTTCTGGGATAGAACCAGAAGACTGAAGGCAAAGCTACCGGCTCGTCCGCTTTCGCTGCTGCTACTGAAGGTTGGCTCAATTGCCGTAATTGGCAGCATCGGGGTTTACTTCCTAAACATGCAGCGCAGCTTGGTAGCAACTAACCCAATTCAGGGTGTGCCAACGGTAATCCCAATTGTGCTGTTCATTCTTTTTGTTGGAACATTTGTTCTTGATAGAACTAAGTTTGGTCGCCACATGTACGCAGTTGGTGGAAACCCAGAAGCTGCCAGACGTGCTGGTATCAAGGTTGACAAGATCCGCATCAGCGCATTTATCATCTGTTCATTCCTTGCCATGATCTCTGGAGTATTCAACGTGAGCCGTATCGGAAACGTTGAGTCTTCAGCTGGGCGAGCCATTGTTCTTTCCGGTGTTGCCGCTGCAGTTGTTGGTGGCGTAAGCCTCTTTGGTGGTCGTGGACGTCTAGCTCACGCAGCTATCGGCGCCATGGTTATTGCTGTAATTGACAACGGCCTAGGCCTTCTTGGAATGCCTGCTGGAATTGCATTCATTATTACCGGAACAGTGCTTTTGATTGCTGCAACTGCCGATGCGCTGGCTAGAAAGCGCAGTGGTGGCCCACTAATTCGAACCTAGGAGTTTCAGGCGGTATTGACCTACCGCCCAGACAATTCCCAGAAAATTCGTTTAGTCTTGAGGTTGCAAGCTCGCCGATGGGCTTGAAATCCCAAGAAAGTTGCTTGCCTGCATGGCCTCACTGCTATACAAACTCGGTCTTTTTTCTGCTCGACGTGCCTGGGTAGTTCTCGTTGCCTGGATTTTGCTACTTGGTGTGGCTGCGACTCTGGCCCTAACCAATGGCGGCAAGCTAACCACCAGCATTTCAATTAACGGTGTTCCAGCTCAGGTAGTAATTGACCAGCTGAAGAAAAACTTTCCAGAGGCCTCACGTGGCTCCGGCCAAGCAGTATTACAAAAAGCTGACGGTTCAAAGTTCAATGACGCCGATATTGCAGCTGTCACAGCAGCACTGGCCGAGGTTGAAAAACTTGAGGGAATCTCGGGAACCCTGAACCCGTTCACGATTCAAACTGAGATTGAAGATCGCCGAAAAGAAGTAAAAGATGGTGAAGCAGATCTAACCAAGGGTGAGCAGGATCTGGTCAGCGGTCAAGCTGAGATTGTCACCAATCGCAAGAAACTAGCTGATGGTAAAAAATCCCTTGATGACGCAGAAGCAAAATTAAAGGCTCAGTCAACCCAGCTTGAAGCTGGCATTGCCCAAGCAACTGCTGCCGGCGCTCCGCAGGCGCAGCTCGATGCTCTAATTGCAAACCGTGCTCAAATTTCAGGCGGCCTTGCCGAGATAAAGAAACAACGCGCCGCTTTAGTTTCTGGCCAGGAGCAACTTGTTGCAGCCCAAGTAAAGGTTGATTCAGGTAAAACAGATATTGAAGATGCAAAAACAGAACTTGCTTTAGCCAAGCAAATTCTAGAAGCCAGTGCAAACTTCAGCACCGTTTCTAAAGATGGCACTGTTGCGTTGGCAACTGTACAGTTCACCGTGCCGGGAGCTGATATTGAAGAGCCAATTCGTGAGTCCGTAGTTGCATCTCTAAAGGCTGCAGATTTGCCAGGCATCAACATCGAGTTTTCACAGGACCTAACCCGTTCCATTTCTGGAATCCTTGGGATTGGTGAAATTATTGGCCTAGCAATTGCAGCAATTGTTTTGTTTGTCATGCTGGGAACATTTATTGGTGCAGGACTTCCGGTGATTCTTGCAATTCTTGGAGTTGGTATTTCAGCCAGCATCACAATTGCACTTTCTTCAGTTGTTGAAATGTCTTCAACGACACCGGTGCTGGGCGTGATGCTTGGACTTGCCGTGGGTATTGACTACGCACTATTTATTCTCAATCGCCACCGCAGACAAATGAAGTCCGGAGTTGCGCTAAAGGAATCAATCGCACTGGCTACCGGAACCTCAGGAAACGCAGTTCTCTTTGCCGGCATCACCGTAATCATTGCGCTTGCGGCACTCAACCTAACCGGAATTGAATTTGTCGGCCTAATGGGAACCATGGGATCAATTGCTATTGCCCTGGCGGTAGCAATTTCGATTACGGCAACCCCGGCTGCCCTTTCGCTAATTGGCGATCGAATCCTTTCTAAGAAGGAACGTGAGGCGCTTGGCAAGAAGCCAAAGACCTCCAAGAAGAAGGCTGCTGAGCCACTTCGAAAGCCACTTTGGTCAACCAGACACCCATGGATTTCAGTATTGGCAACAGTGACAGTTTTGGTAATCGCAGCTATTCCATTTAGCAGCATGAGACTTGGGCTACCAGATGGCTCGGCCGAAGAGAAGGACTCTTCTCCTTATCGAGCACACATGATTACTACTGAGGCTTTTGGTCCTGGATTCAATAGCCAGATTCCAACCGTCTTGTCTCTAGACAAGGCAGTTGCTGAAGATGATTTGATTGCACTGCAAGCCTCTGTCTCTACGACACTATTTAATCTAGATAACGTTGCTGCCGTTGTGCCGGCTGCGGTATCAGACGATAACAAGACTTTATTGTTCCAAGTAGTTTCAACAGTTGAACCATCAAGCGTTGA
>WLGC01000069.1 GCA_009703465.1 Actinomycetota bacterium
AGCTAATTACTGTTTTACTTGCCTCGATTGCAAATGGAACCGCGGTGCGAGTTGGCGAAGGTCCATCAAATCCAGTGTCACTGACAAAAAAGCCGGGCTTCTTTGCACGGTTACTGGGTAAGCGCTAGAGCTAAGGTTTGGGCTATTGGCCGCGCCCATAGGGCCGGGCAATAAACTAATGGAATGAGTCCGGACAGCATCGCCGCGTACGCTGAGGCTAATGGCCTAAAGCGTATTGGCGCTAGGCCTTCACTTTGGGCATACGTCAAAGAGTTATATA
The DNA here is from genome assembly GCA_009703465.1 of Actinomycetota bacterium. Taxonomy (GTDB): domain Bacteria; phylum Actinomycetota; class Actinomycetes; order Actinomycetales; family Microbacteriaceae; genus Rhodoluna. The sequence continues at coordinate 281 of WLGC01000069.1, forward strand.
GTCGTCTCGATTTTGCCATCGCTCTTTCTACCTTTACTAACGATGCTGCCAATGCGCGAAACCGTTTGGGTAAATGGTGGAACATTTTGTTACCAACAATTCAGGCTGGCACCTATGGTCTAATTTTCGGACTAATTCTTGGCGATGCAAGACCAGATAACTTTTTACCGTTCTTGTTCACCGGCGTATTTTTGTTTGCCTTCATGTCAGGAAGTTTTTACGCCGGATCTTCTGCGATTACCAGTAACTCAGGATTGGTCAAAAGCCTAAGTTTCCCAAGAGCGCTATTGCCGATCTCATCGGTAATTAGTCAATTTATGTATCTGCTACCGCAGGTAGCGATCTTGCTGGTCACTCTGGTTTTGGTGCAGGGTCACATTGACTGGGAGTGGTTCTACCTAATTCCAATTTTGCTTTTGATGGCGATCTTCTCAACCGGATTAGCCTTGATTGCCGCCAGGCTGACCGCCCAGGTTAGAGATCTTGGAAAGCTGGTGCCATTTTTCACTCGCATCGCTTTTTATGTCAGCGGAATATTCTTCAGCGTTGAGCAGGTGCTAATCAACTATCCGCAGGTTTATGCAATCGTCAAGTGGAATCCGGTTTATGACTACATCGAACTTGCACGCGGAGCACTTGTTGATGGCTACACCATGCGAAATGATATTTGGATTGCCGCAATCATCTGGGCCTTTGGCACTTTGATTGTTGGACTGGTTTTCTTCTGGAGAGCGGAGGAAGAGTATGGCCGCGATCAATAACAGCTCAACCGATGATCGCCGCCCGGTTGTCATCGCTGATGAAGCGCACGTTATTTATAAAGTTTTCACAAGTGGCAAATTAGCTACCGGGGCTGCGGCTAGAGCTGGACTAATTTCAAAGACCACCAAACTTCGCGAGGTGCATGCAGTAAAGGGTGTCAGTTTCACAATTTATGAGGGTGAATCAGTAGGCATTATTGGCAGCAACGGCTCCGGCAAATCTTCATTGATGCGCGCTCTGGCAGGTCTTACCCCATTAGATGGCGGAGCAATCTACGCCTGTGCTCGTCCGATGCTGCTTGGTGTGGGTGGTGCACTGCTGCCGAACATCTCTGGTGAGAAAAACGTATTGCTTGGCGGCATGGCACTTGGCTACAGCAAAAAAGAAATGATGGGCGCGGTTGATGCGGTGGCTAAGTTTGCCGGCCTCGAGGAATTCATGGATATGCCAATGCGCACCTATTCATCGGGAATGGCTGCAAGGCTCAAGTTTGCTATCGCTGCCCACCGCGATCACGACATTTTGATTATTGATGAGGCACTCTCGGTAGGCGATAAGCAATTCCTTGCGCGTTCAGAGGCAAGAATGAGGCAGCTTCGCGATAACGCCGGAACTGTGTTTTTAGTAAGCCACGACATGAATTCCATCTTGGAAACCTGTAACCGAGTCATCTGGTTGGAAAAAGGCGAGATTAGAAAAGACGGTGACCCTCAGGAAGTCGTTGATGCCTACAGTAAATATGTAGATGAGATTTCTAACGACTAATGTCTGAGGCTCAAAAAACTCTCCCTGGAATAACCGTGATTATTCCGGTGCTAAATGAAGAAAAGCACCTAGCCAAAACAGTTCAAAGCGTTTTGAATCAAAAGTACTCTGCTGCTGTAGAAATCATTCTGGCGCTTGGGCCATCGAGCGATAAAACCAATCAGGTCGCTCAGCAACTAGCTGCCGAAAACAAAAACATTCAACTTATTGATAACCCCAGAGGTCTTACTACCGTTGGGCTAAATGCAAGCATCGCTAAAGCCAAGCATCCGGTAATTGTGCGAATCGATGCACACAGTGAGCCAGCCGATGACTATTTTGAATTAGGTGTGCGCGAACTGCTCACCCAAAAGGCAGATCTAGTCGGCGGCATCATGGCGGCTAAGGGTTACGGCTCCTTTCAAAAGGCAGTGGCTTGGGCCTACACATCAAGATTTGGAATTGGTGGAGCAAAGTTTCACGTTGGTGGCAAAGCCGGAGAGGCCGAGAGCGCCTATTTGGGAATCTTTCAAAAGTCAGCACTAGAGCGCGTTGGCGGCTACAACGAAGAGATCATTCGCGGTGAAGATTGGGATCTTGCTCAGCGCATCAAGGCAACCGGCGGTTTAGTTTGGTTCTCGCCAGAGCTCAAAGTCACCTACTGGCCAAGAGGTAACTGGAAAAAACTTGCCCAGCAGTTTTTCTCAACCGGAGTTTGGCGTGGAGATCTAACCCGAAGCAATCCAGGTAAAGCAGGAATTAGATATTGGATTCCACCAATTCTTGTTCTGCTGGTTGCTGCTGGATTGATAAATCTGGCAACCGGTAACTACCTTGGAATCTTTCCGGCAGCGCTTTATTTGCTTGGGGTAGTGGGTATTGCCACCACGGTTAGAAGCCTGTCGTTGAAGTCAAGAATTGCTTTGGTGATTGTGCTACCAACGATGCATTTTTCCTGGGGGATTGGTTTTTGGCGAGGCTATGTTTTTGGCGCTCGCGGAACCCTTGATAAGAGCAGGGTAAATAAAAACAGGGCGAAGTCATAGTGGCTGGCTACACACCGGCACGTATTCTTGGTGGCTTGAGACGGCGCCGTAAAGATTTAGCTCGCAAGTTGATGTATCGGCCGGGGAAAAGAAAACTTCAAGAGGCTGTTTTATTTGAAGCCTTTGAGGGAAAAGTAATTGGTGATTCACCACTGGATATTTTTCTAGAGCTGCAGAGAAAACGCGGTGACCTTACTTACTACTGGAGCTATCGCAGAAGCACTCTAAAAAACGGTGCAAAAATTCCACTCGGTGCAATTGGACTAAGACACGGTTCTAGAAAATGGTTGAAGGCGCTAGCAACTTCAAAGTATTTAGTCAACAACACTGCTTTTCCCTGGTACTTCAAAAAGTCAGCTGGGCAAGTTTATTTACAGACTTGGCATGGCACACCGCTAAAGCGTCTAGTTCGAGACATCGCCCCAGGGCAACTATCAGGTCAATACCTGGCCACCATGCAGCGTGAGGCTCAAGCTTGGGATTATCTAGTTTCACCAAGTGACTACGCCAGCAAAGTATTTGAATCAGCGTTTGGGTACCGGGGTCAAATGATTGAGGCTGGGTATCCAAGAAACGATCGCGTGGTTAGAGCTAGCGCTGAAACCCGCGCCCGGGTGCGCAAGCAGTTTGGTGTAACGCCGGCGACAATTTTGGTTTTGTATGCACCAACCTGGCGCGATTACAGCATCAATAGCCTTGGTGACTTTAAACCAACAAATTATCTAGATCAAAACACAAAGCTTCCTCGTGGATTTCAAATGATGTATCGCGGTCACACCATGACCCATGCCGCTCACACAAAAACTTCTGCCGGTGGTGCAATTGATGTCACAAGTTACCCGGATATCTCAGAGTTGTTTTTAGCTGCCGATGTGCTAATCACTGACTATTCATCGGTGATGTTTGATTTTGCAAATACAAAAAAGCCAATAATCTTTTTGACCCCTGATATTGAAAAGTATGAATCGCAGCGTGGTTTCTACTTTGATTTGCGAAATGATGCACCGGGTCCAATTTGTAGCAACACCGCTGAGGTGATCGAAGCATTAGAAGACCTAGATGGCTTGCAGCAGATTTATCAAAGCAACTACAAGGCTTGGCAAGAGAAATTCGTCGGCCTAGATGATGGCGGCGCAGCAATCAGGGTTGTTGCCAAAGTCTTTGCTGCCGGCCGCGCCTAGCTTCTTATTTAGGCCAGGCCCAAATCTCTAGTTGAATTCCATCTGGGTCGCGTAGATATGCCCAACGTGATCCAGCAAGGTCACCGTCTGTCAAGGTAACCGGCGGAGCGTTAAAGACAGCGCCTCGAGCAAGTAGTGTTTCGTAGGCTGCATCCATGTCATCAATCTGAAGGCAAATGTGAGTTGCACCCACATCGCCGTTCTTCAGAGCAAAGTCCTTACCCGGTGGTTCGTGGTATTCAAGGAACTCAATTCTGGTGGCTCCGATATCGATCATTGAGAACGATAGCTTGGTGCCTTGAACCTGCACTGCGTCAGAGAGCTCTTTACCTTCACCATGGTTTACCGGTCCCGGCTCCAGGCCGAACATTTTTGTGTACCAATCAAACGAGCGCTGCATGTTGCGCACGGTGATACCGATGTGGTGGACTCCCTCTACCTTGAAAGACATTTCCCGCTCTTTTCTATGACATGGCCAATTACAGTGTCAGTCAACACCAAGCCAGATATCTTTACCAAGCCAGAACATAACGGTTAGAACACGATTTCTAGGTCCACAGTCAGGATTTTGACCCGAAAGGCTTAGATTGGCTGTTTTTAGCTAATTCAGGCAGCTCTCTGGGCCTAATTCTTAGTCAAAAAAGCGAGTTGTTTCCCTTTAGGTTGTTCATCTAGACTAAACACACTTTGGTTCAAGAGAACAAAGGTCAGCTAGTCAAGGAGGACGTAGTGGGTTCCAGAATGACTTCTCGCACCGTGATTATCACTGGCGGCGCTGCAGGAATTGGCCGGGGAATTGCAAAAGCTCTGGCGGCCGAAGGAGCCAAC